>CAXNGR010000346.1:0-5257 GCA_964201265.1 Verrucomicrobiaceae bacterium | reverse complement strand
CGACTTCCATGTCCCACTGTGCGGCGAGGATCATGCGGAAGCCGTTGCGAACGACGCCGTGATCGTCGGCAAGGAGGATGCGTGTCTGTTTGGAGGCCATGACGGCTCTAGCATGACGAGCAATGCCTCGGGAGCAAAAGGAGGAGACTATTTTGTGGGATACTGCCGCAGGAGTCGTCGCATAGGAGGACCAACCACCTCTCCGAATGCCCTTTTCCCGCCTTTTGCCGATTTCAGGCCTGTTTGTGCTGCCGCTGTTTTTGAATGCGCAGGCTCCAGTCGAGACGAACCCCACCGAACTGGGGGAAGTCATCATCGAAGGCAAGGCAGAGAGCCTGATCGGCACTGCGACCTCGGCATCCAAGGGCCAGACGAGCACGAAGGAACTGCTGGAGCGACCGTTTTCGCGCCGAGGCGAATTGTTGGAGAGCGTTCCTGGCATCATCATCACGCAGCACAGCGGTGACGGTAAGGCGAACCAGTATTTCGTGCGTGGCGCGAACCTAGACCACGGGACGGACTTCCTGATCTACCTGGACGGCATGCCGGTGAACTTCCGCAATCATGCGCATGGCCAGGGCTATGCGGACATGAATTTCATCATCCCAGAACTGATCGGCGAGCTGGAGTACTGGAAGGGCAATTATTACGCACAGCACGGTGACCTGAGCTCCTCGGGGGCGGCACGTTTCAAGCTGGTGGACGAGCTGCCTCAGGGCATCCTCACCACGACCTGGGGCGAGTATGAATTCTCACGTACACTGATCGCGGACACGATCCAGGCGGGCGCGGGTAAGCTGACGCTGGCCTTGGAGCATCAGTTCTACAACGGCCCGTGGGAACTGCACTCGGACGCCACGCGATGGAACGGCCTGATGCGCTGGCATTGGGAAGACGGCACGGATGAGATCAACATCACCGCCATGGGCTACCAAGGCGACTGGACCTCCACCGACCAAGTGCCGCAACGCGCCATCGACAACGGCACGATTGGCCGATTCGGCTTCATGGACGCCTCCAATGGCGGCAACTCGCGGCGTTACAGCCTCTCCTTTGACTGGACGCGTGAGGAAGGCCGCACCACCACGCGGGCGAGCGCCTATGCCGGTTATTACGACCTCGATCTGTTCTCGAACTTCACCTACTTCCAAAACAGCATGACCCGTGGCGACACGCTGGGGGACCAGTTCGAGCAGCAGGACCAGCGCTGGTTCATCGGCGGGGAGTTGGCCCGCGACTGGCGCTTTGACGCCCTGGGGCAGGAGCAGCGCTTCACGCTCGGAGTGCAGTTGCGCGGCGAGTGGATGGACGGCGTCGGCCTCTACCACACGAGCCAGCGTGATCGCTTCAACGTGGTGCGCAAGGACGACATCTTCCAGGCGAGCTATGGCCTATTCTCCGAGTTTGAGTTCAAGCCCACGAGCTGGCTGCGCGTCATCCCTGGCGTGCGCGGGGATTTGATCCACTTCGACGTGCAGCGCAGCACACTCAACGAGAACACCGGCACACTTTCGAAGGGCATCGTCAGTCCGAAGCTCAGCGTGATCTTCGGACCGTGGGCAGACACGGAGTTTTACTTCAACACCGGCCTCGGCTTCCACAGCAACGATGCTCGTGGCGTGAACATCGTCACCGATCCCGCCACGGGAGGTGGCGCGGACCGCGTGGACCCGCTGGTGCGCACCTACGGTGCCGAATTCGGCATTCGCAACGAATCCATCCCGAAACTGGTGAACACACTGTCCTTTTGGCTGCTGCGGAGCGACTCGGAACTCCTTTATGTCGGCGATGCGGGCAATACCGAGCCTGGGCCGGGATCGCAGCGCTACGGCGTGGAACTGGCCAGCTACTGGCGGCCCACCGACTGGGCCATGGTCGATTTTGAGGGCACCTGGACGGAAGCATACCTGCGCACGGAAAATCCTCCCAGCCAGGACATTCCCGGCTCCATCCCCTACACGATCAATGCCGGCATCACCCTCGGCAAAGCGGAGGGCTTCTTCGGCTCCCTGCCCGGGCGCTACTTCGGCCGCCGCCCTTTGAGCGAGACCCAGGACATCCAGGCGCTGGAATCCTTCCAGGTAAACGCCCGCGTGGGGTATCGTCGCAAGAACTGGGAGATCGCCCTCGACTGCCTGAACCTGCTCAACCGCAGCGACAACGACATCGAATACCTCTACGAAAGCCAGCTCGCTACCGAACCCGGCGGCCCCGTTGAGGACCGCCACATCCATCCCATCGAGCCGCGAATGCTACGCGTGTCCGTGACTTGGCGGTTTTGAGCTGATCACAAGCCTCCCGGCAACGGATAGCTGTTCACTGGGCGCTTCCGAACTGCTGAACTTGGCGTGTCGTTGGACATCGTACCTGGATTCTGAGCAGGAGGGCGTTTGTAATCTGCCGGAGGAGCGGCAGGAACATTCGAGGTAGCAATCAAGATGGCGAGGCTGCTAGACGTGTTCAGTTGAGAAGGAGCGGCAAAGTTCAGCCAGCGTTCGGTTCCTCGCTGCCTGATCAGCACCCTCCAACAGGCTACAAGGCCTTCGTCCTGCACCTTGAGGAGCTCGATTCCGCTGGTGTCGGGCACGCCGGACACCAATTCAATCGACTGAGAAGTTAACGTATCCGAAAGGTAAACGAACTTCTGTTCCCCAATCGCGGCGATGCCAGTCAGGAGTAACGAAGGCACTCCCGATTGGGGCACTACGGTGTTGGCCGCGACTTGTGTGGAAGCTTCTCCAGCTTCGGATTGCGCCAAGGTTGGTTCTGCAAATACAAACCCTCCCAATAGAATCAGGATCTTTAGGCATGACGTTCGCGCGGTTTTCATTCTCAGGCCGATTATTACACATGATAATAATGGAATAAATAAGATTCATTGTTGAAATTATAAATCGGCAGTTTTATAATTTCCATGTTATGAGTCACATTTCCACAATAAGAATCATTTCTGCTCTATCCTTGCTTCACTCGAAAGCACTCAAAAAAATGGCTACTTATGCCTGCTTGAGCCTGTGTTGCTCAGGGTTCGCACAAGATGTGATTGTCGAACCTGAGGCGGCCCCAACTCCGGAATCGCTGAACGGAAGGCCTATTCCAACACCTTCCAATCTCTCCGAGTTCGTCAAAAACAAGGCTGCGGCCATCGCCCTCGGCAAAGCGCTCTTCTGGGACATGCAGCTCGGTAGTGACGGGATCACATCCTGCGCCTCATGCCATTTTCATGCTGGTGCTGACAACCGCTCCAAGAATCAGGTGAGTCCGGGCCTGCTGCGCCTGACCCAAGATCTGTCTGTCGCCGATCCAGACACGACCTTCCAGACCAAGAAGCCCAACGGCCAGCTTAACAACTCCCACTTCCCGCTGCGAAAGCTGGCGGACATCAATGACCGCAGCTCCAACGTGCTGTCCGACTCGAATGATGTCGTCAGCTCACAGGGCGTTTTCAAAGAGCACTTTGACAGCATCCGGCTCTTGTTTGCCCAGGACAACCGCACGGTAGTCCCAGATGCCATTTTCAACGTGAATGACATCAACACACGCCGTGTGGAACCGCGCAACACGCCCAGCACCATCAACGCAGTCTTCAATTTGCGGAACTTCTGGGACGGACGAGCGCAAGATATTTTCAACGGCGTGAATCCATGGGGTAGGCGGGATGTGAACGCCCGCGTCGTCGTCGCAAATTCCCCAACAAGCCTACGTGCCGTCGCCGTGGCGATCAACAACGCCAGCCTAGCCTCCCAGGCCGTAGGACCGCCCCTGAGTCCATTCGAAATGTCCGCAGACGGCCGCACCTTCCCTCAGCTTGGCAAGAAGATGCTCCTACTGCGTCCACTGGCGAAACAGCTCGTGCACAAGGAGGACAGTGTGCTGGGCAAGCTCAGTCTCGGCAGACTGCCCGGTCTCTCCAAGGCAAACTACGCCCAGATGATCACAGAAGCCTTCCAGCCGAAATGGTGGAACGGCGTGGCCCTCGTGGAGACAAATCCAGACGGCAGCTTCAGTCGCATCGTTCCTCCCACCCTGACGCCAGCAGCGAATCAATTCCCGCAGATGGCATACAATTTCAGCCTATTCTTCGGTCTCGCGGTTCAGCTTTATGAATCCACACTCGTCTCCGACCAGTCTCCCTTTGATAAACACGTGCAGGGCGACAAAAAAGCGCTCACCGCACAGCAGAAACTCGGACTAAACCTGTTCTTCGGCGATGCCAAATGCGCCAACTGCCACGGTTCCGGCGAATTCACCAAAGCCACGGTCCATCATGCGAAAAATGAGCGAATCGAGGCCATGATCATGGGAGACAAAGGAGTCGCAACCTATGACAACGGTTTCTACAACATCGGCGTGCGCCCCACCCGCGAGGACATCGGTGTTGGTGGCACAGACCCCTTTGGCAATCCGCTCTCCGAATCCCGCCTGGCGGAAAACGGCAGCTTTGAGCGCATCGTCGGCCAGGCACCGAACGAAAACGTCGCTCCAGGTTCGCGCATCGCTGCCAACGGTGCCTTCAAAACGCCCGGACTGCGCAACATCGAGCTGACTGCGCCATATTTCCACAACGGCGGCCAGGCCACCCTTCGCCAAGTAGTCGATTTCTACAATCGTGGCGGCGACTTCCACGACCAAAACATCGACGATCTCGATCCCGATGTGGAAACTCTCGGCCTCAGTGACGCGGAAAAGGATGCCCTCGTGGCCTTCATGAAATCCCTCACCGACGAGCGCGTGCGCAAGGATGCGGCCCCCTTCGACCACCCGCAACTCTTCATCCCGAACGGCCACAGAGGCGATGAAAACAGCGTGACTAACGACGGCCAGGGCCGCGCAAAAGACACGCTCATTGAGCTGCCTGCCACAGGGCGCACCGGCGGCACGATCCGCCCGAATTTCCTCCAGTAAAAACCGCATCTAGCAAAGCATCAACTGCCCCTAACGCGCCAATGAACCCACAAAACAACCCCACCCGCCGCAAAGTCATCCAAGGAGCCGTCTCCACGGCCGCCGCAGCCTTCACGACCAACATCATCGCCGCCAAAGGAAAAGGCGGTGGTGGCACCGTTGGCGGTGGAACAACGGGTGACAACCCGATGAATGTCAGCGCCCCCAACTGCCCGAACGCCATTCAGGGACAGTCCGTGCCGCGCTGGGTCGATCCCCTTCCCCTACCCAGCTATCTCCCGCCCATGAGCACGGGCACGCTGCCTTCGCATTACACCTCCCCGGTGGGCGATGTCCTGCACGGAGTTGCCCC
>CAXNGR010000345.1:0-5273 GCA_964201265.1 Verrucomicrobiaceae bacterium | reverse complement strand
GGCATGATTATGCCGTGCCTCTCGCTCTAGCCCACGCTGGCATGCTGGCGGGATTTTACACGGACGCCTGTGGCAATCACGGCCTCGGAAAATGGGCAGCGTCTTTGACCGAGCTTCCCGGAATCGGCCCCACCATGCGGCGCTTGGTGCATCGTCAGGTGCCGGAGCAGGTACTGCCTCTCACCCGCACTTTTCCGCTCGCCTCCGGCACGGATCTTTTTCTCAATCAGACCCTGGGCCGCTCGTTGAAGTCGCGCACCTTGGGCTGGTTGATGGAAGCCGCCGGTCTGTGTGGTGCCGACATGATCTACTCTTCCATGGGCTGGTCCCCCACCTTCCTCAGCCATGCTCGTGCGCGAGGGGTGAAGGTTGTCACCGAGTTCTATGTTCGGCCTTCGTTGTGGCGGGTGCATCAGCAGGAGCATCTCAAATTCCCAGGCTGGGAGGCTAGCCTGCCCTACCCCCACATGAACGAGTCAGCCGCCGCCCGCCGGGGGCCGGTGGATTGCTCAGACTACTTGCTGGCACCGACTCAAGCGGTGAAAGAGGACATCATTCAGGAGGGGCTGTTTGATGGGGACAAGATCCATGTCGTGCCCTACGGCATTGGGGCGTCCGCATTCGAGATCAACAACCGTCCGGTGCCTGGCAGGGTGCTATACATGGGCAGTTGCATCATCGTCAAAGGCATCCACTACCTAGCCAAAGCCTCGCATCTGGTTCAGCGTCCAGCGGGCGGTATTCAGCCGACATTCACCGCGGCAGGGGACGTGACGGACAAGGTCAGGCAGCAGCCCGATTGCTCCAGGCTGGAATTCCTCGGGCGGGTGCCGCGCAGGGAAGTCACGGCGCTCTATGCCCGTGCGGATGTGCTGGTCTTTCCCACGTTGTCAGATTCCTTCGGCATGGTGGTGTTGGAGGCGATGGCCGCCGGGATTCCCGTCATCTGTTCGCCCTACTGTGCGGACGTGGTTCAGGATGGTATCAATGGCCTCGTCGTGGACCCGCGTGATCCGGCGGCCCTGGCGGACGCGATCTCCCGTGTCATTCATGACCGTGCGTTTCGCGAACGTCTTGCCAAGGCGGCCATGGAGCGCGCCCGTGAGTATCTCTGGAATCGTCATGCGGAAAAGCTGGTCCAAACTTTGAGATCACTGCCATTTAGTACGATTTGAGTCACACCAGGCAGCGCCTGCCTTCATTTCGCTCATTTGACCAATCAACCAGTCACAACTCATGTCCAACGACCTGCTTTACCAAGACTTCGGCTACACCCAGCCTGAAGGCTCTCACATGTTTGGGCATTACATGCCTCAGATTCTTGCCCTGGCAGGTGATTTGAAGCCGGGACTGCGGGTGCTGGACGTGGGTTGCGGCAATGGCGCCGTATGTGGTGAGTTTCTCAAACGGGGCTGTGGCGTGGTCGGTCTGGATTTGAGCGAGCAGGGCGTTGCCATCGCCCGCAAAACCCACCCCAGCGGCAGGTTTGAGGTCATGGCGGCAGATGAAGATGTGTTGGAGCGCTTAGGAGAGGAACCCTTCGATTTGGTGATTAGCACGGAGGTTGTGGAGCATGTGTATGCGCCACGTGCCTGGGCACGCGGATGCTACAAAGCATTAAAACCCGGCGGCCATCTCATCTGCTCGACGCCTTATCATGGGTATCTGAAAAATCTGCTGATCTCGCTGTCAGGCAAGTGGGATGCTCATGCCGATCCCTTGTGGGACGGCGGTCACATCAAGCTCTGGAGTCGGAGCACTCTGAGCCGACTGTTGTTGGAGACAGGCTTTGAAAATCTCGCCTTTAAAGGAGCCGGTCGGCTGCCATGGCTGTGGATGACCATGGTGATGCGCGCGAGAAAACCCATTTGAGAAAAACAGGTTTTTAGATGGCTTTTTGTTCACCTCTTTCTGTTTCACAGATGTTTCCATCAAATCATGGGTGATAGTGTCTCGATCATGATCACGACGCGGAACCGTTGCGAGGATCTGCGTCGGACGCTGGTTCGTTTGAGTCGGCTGAATCCATGTGCGGACGAGATTTGGGTCACGGCTGACGGGTGTACGGATGGCACAGTGGAAATGGTCCGGCAGGAGTTCCCAAACTGTCGTCTGTTGATCAATGAGCCGGGCCTGGGATCGGTTCCCTCCCGTGATCGAATGCTGCGCGAGGCCTCAGGGGATCTGGTCCTGAGCCTGGATGATGACAGTTATCCGGTGGAGGATGGATTCATGGATCAGTTGCGCCGTGCTTTTGCGGATCACCCGGAAGTGGCCGTCATGACTTTCCCTGAATTGCGGGATGGCGGGGTTTACCTGCCGGTCAACAAAACGCCCGACACGCCGGGGCACTACGTTTCCGCCTATCCCAACGGCTCGGCGGCGATGCGTCGTTCGACCTATCTCCGGGCTGACGGTTATCCCCATTGCTTCATGCACAGCTATGAGGAGCCTGACTATGCCTTGCAGGTCTATGCGCTGGGGGGGGCGGTTTGGTTTGAGCCTGCCTTGGTGATCCGCCATCATTTTTCCCCGGTGAACCGCAATGAATGGGGCACCCACCAGCTCAATGCCCGCAACGAGATGTGGAGCGTGTGGATGCGCTGCCCCTGGCCCTGGATTCCCGTCGTTTCACTGTTCCGCCTCTTGCGACAGCTCTGTTATGCTTGGCGCGAGGGCCTGTCCTGGGTGGTTCGCGAGCCGCTCTGGTGGTGGAGCGCTATCAGCGGCTTGTTTGACTGCCTGCGGAACCGTTCCCCGGTCCTTTGGAAGGTCTATTTTGCCTGGATGTGCCTGCCGCGTGTTCCGCTGACGGGCCGCATGGAGTTGGAAAAGAAATTTGGTCCAAGAACCCATCATTGATGAAAAAGGGATGGCCATCGGCACGGGCGGCAGTTGGAAACAGGACCAGCACTGTCTCAATTAGCTCAGCCGGG
The DNA here is from genome assembly GCA_964201265.1 of Verrucomicrobiaceae bacterium. Classification (GTDB taxonomy): domain Bacteria; phylum Verrucomicrobiota; class Verrucomicrobiia; order Verrucomicrobiales; family Verrucomicrobiaceae; genus Prosthecobacter. Next base: position 2,337 of record CAXNGR010000345.1, on the reverse strand, counting down.
ACTGTCGGAGTGTCCTCTGGTGAAGCTGGACTTTCAACCAGAGCACTAGGCCATCTGCCCGCTCTGGACGGTTTGCGTGGCATTGCGGTCATCATGGTGATGATCTTTCATTGGTTCCAAAGATCCACGGCACCGCGCGGAGCGTTTTTGGCATCTATGGGAAGATTTGCACCCATCGGTCAGACCGGTGTGGATTTGTTTTTTGTTCTGTCGGGGTTTCTCATCACGCGGATTCTTTTGAACTCACGCGATGATCCGCATTATTTCCGCAACTTTTATGTGAGGCGCGCCCTTCGGATCTTTCCCCTCTACTACGGTTTCATTATCGTTTATGCGCTTTTCCTCTCTTCATCCTATCTTTCGGAGAACCGCTCTAGCCTTTGGTGGCTGTTGCTGTATGCGGAAAACATCCGCCTCACCTTTGGGGATGAATCCCTGACCGGGCTGACCCATTTTTGGACGCTGGCGGTCGAGGAGCACTTCTACCTTATCTGGCCGTTGATCGTGTATGTCGTCGCGCCCGGCCGTCTTTGGGTGTCGGTGATGACGTTGGTTGCCTTGTCCATCGTGTCCCGCATTCTTCTGCTTCGAAGCGGTTATGGGGTTTTCCATTTCACGCTGTGCCGTCTGGACGGCTTTGCTGCAGGCGCGATCATTGCCTGTCTTGAGTTTGGAAAAGGCGGACTTGGGCGTTATCGGAGGCCGTTGCTTGTTGGCTTGGTGTCTGTCTCGGTGTTGGCGGGATTTTTCTGGGCACTCACCAGCGGGGCTGGTCTAGAAATGGTTCAAATATCCAAATACACCGTGGTAGCCCTGGTTTATGGCGGGGTGGTGGGACTGGTGGCGGCGGGCTTTGCGCCAGGCTCCCCTGTGGCCGCCCTCCTCATGCTGTGTCCGTTACGCTGGTGTGGGATGATCAGCTACGGGCTGTATGTGTTTCATCCACCTTGTTATCATTACGCTAATATGCTGCCATTGAATGACTGGGCCAGCCTGATGGTCTCGTTTGGCTCCAGTGGAGTCGTAGCATGGCTTAGCCATCGTTTTTTTGAGAGCAGATTTACGGCTCTCAAAAAGCGATTCGCCTCCCCCTGCTCGTAGCCGTGACATCTTGGTGGCGGGCATCCAGACTACAGAATACCGTATTTTACCATCCGCCGCTGCCATGGGTGAACATTGTGACTGCAGGGCGGTCCAATGTGGCACCCCAACCCTCCCCTCGCATCGGGCAACGTATGCCATTAAGCTTTAGATCGTCATTCGCCGTCCCGCCTGCTTCAGCATTGTCACTGCAGTGGAAACTGTTGTTGTGTCTTGTGCTTCTGTTTTTCACCCGTCTGGGTGCGCGTGCCGAGATGGCGTTGCTGCATCGGGAAATGTTTTCCACCCAGCGCACACTTACCCAGGCTTCGCCAGGGAGCAATTTTACGGCCGTTACAGGAAGTCTTCCGCAGCGTGCAGGAGGCCCCCGTCTGACCGGGGGCAGCGCGGCCAGTGCTGATTTTCGCGGGCAGGGGGCACCGACCTTTGGACGCTATGTGCTGGCGTCTCAGGCCCACAAAAACGTGTTTGTCGGAGGATGGTTTTTGATGAAATCGGTGGAGGGCAACAATATCGATTTGCTCAACATTTGCGACATTTACGGCAATCCGTCCCCGACCCTTTCCATTGCCAATGGCGTGCTCGGAGGAGGCATCCGCTACAACTCTTTCTTCCCCATCGGGGTCTCCTACTTAAACCGGTGGATTTTCCTGGGGATCGCGACCCACCTGAGACAAGGCATCAACGCCGACGTGCGCTTTTATTACAAGCTGCCAGGACAGCCCATGCAGTCCTGGGCACCGATCAACGACGGCCCGATCAATATAGCCGCCCTGGGGCAGGTGACTGCGGGCGCGGTTGATTCAGGGGCGGTGGTTAAAGGCCGCATGGGCGCTCCGGCCGTTTACACGTTTTCCGAGGACGACTTTTCAGATGTGGTTTATCCACCGGATCTGATCGAACCGGAAAGCGGGCTGACTTGGTATTGCGATCCCGTGAACGGCAACGACGCGGCTGATGGCACTACTCCAGCAACCGCCTGGAAGACGGTGACGAAGATCAACGAAGAAAGCTTTTTTGCCGGCATGCTTCCCGCCAGCCGTTATGAGGATGGGGACACGCTCATCATCGACACATCGGCCCAGCCTCTGGATCAGGGGGGCGTTTCTCTCAAATTCATCACACCTGGCCTGAATGTTCGCGCGGCAGCCGGACAGGAATGGATCCGCCTGAAAAGTTACCGTTCTCTGGAAGCCGGTGGCTGGACACCCACGGGCACGCCGAATGTCTATGCCA
>CAXNGR010000344.1:0-5281 GCA_964201265.1 Verrucomicrobiaceae bacterium | reverse complement strand
CCGGTGTCACGGGTCTCCGGTGCGGCTCAAAGCGATGGCTGGAGCATCGAGAGCTACTCGGCGGCGCTCCTCGCCGCAGGGGCGGAGGCTTTTGAGCAGCTCATCGTGCCGCTCTATCTCACCCGACAGACCACGGCGGAAATGATTCGCGAAGGCGCGGCATCGGGTCTGCTGCGCGCCTGCAAATACTATCCGCCGCATGGCACCACGAACTCAGAACACGGCATGCCGATGGATGATCTCATCGGCGGTGAGGTCTTTCGTGCCATGGAAGACTGCGGCATCGTGCTCTGCATCCATGGCGAGCAGCACGCCTTGAGCGGGCCGGATTACATCGACGCGCAGCAGAACGCGGAGACGCGGTTTTACACCGAGCGCATGCCGCGACTGCTCGCCGCGCATCCAAAGCTGCTCATCGTGTGCGAGCACATCACCACGCGCACGGCGGCGGAGTTTGTGGCGAGCGCTCCCGAGCATGTCGGAGCGACGATCACGCCGCAGCACCTGCTCTACACCCTGGGGCATCTGATTCAGGGGCTGAAGTATCACCTCTACTGCCTGCCCATCGTGAAATTCCAGGAGGATCGCGCCGCGCTGCGCCATGCGGTGACGACCACTGGCCAGACCAAGTTCTTCGCTGGAACCGACAGCGCCCCGCACACGACCAAGGCCACCGCTTGCGGCTGTGCTGCGGGCTGCTTCACCGGCGGCTGCGCTCCGCAACTTTACGCGATGGCCTTTGAAGAAGCAGGCGTCGATCTCGGCTCAAGCGAAGGCCTGGCCCTCTTCGAGCGCTTCCTCAGCCTCAATGGCCCCGCGTTCTACGACTTCCCGGCATCACCGCAGCATTTTCAGATGGAGAAAGCTGCATTACAGATGCCCATTCTTGAAACACCCGCCGGTCCAGTGACTCCGCTACCCCTGGGCATGGGTTTGGAACTGACGTGGCGGATGGTGGGTTGAGAACACTCCGTTTTCCATTCCCATGTCATCCCTGAACGTCATCGCTAAACTGCGCACCTGCTACACGGATAAATTCGGCGTGCCGCGTCAGTCAGGCCTCGTTCCTGCCGCCTGGGGCATCATCGAGTTTGAGCCGGCTTATCGCCGCGCGGAAGCAGTGCGGGGCATTGAGGAGTTCAGCCATCTGTGGCTGATCACGCAGTTTCATTTGGTGAATGAGGAGCCGACCGCGCTCACGGTGCGTCCACCGAAGCTGGGTGGGAATGAACGGCGCGGGGTTTTTGCCACACGTTCGCCGTTTCGACCGAACCGGCTGACTTTGAGCGTCGTGAAGCTGGATCGCGTGGAACTCGATGGGGACAAAGCACCGCGTTTGTTCGTCTCCGGCGTCGATCTCGTCGATGGCACGCCGGTTTTCGACATCAAGCCCTACATTCGTTATGCCGATTCGATTCCTGAGGCGCGCAGCGGCTTTGCCACCACTCCGCCGCCGCCTGTGCCGGTGCTCTGGGAATGCCAAAGCAGCGTGCCAGAGGAGGTACGAGTCATCATCGACCAATCCCTGGCCCAGCAGCCACAGCCAGCTTACCATGACGACAGTGATCGAGCGTACGCCACAGAGATCGGCGGATGGCGCGTGAAGTGGGCGTCAAAGCCAGAATGCGCTAGGGTGATGAGCTGTGAAAAGGTGGAGTGAGACGAGAAAGCCCGCTCAACCACCACGCCTGATGGTTACAGCCGGATTTCCATCGCCGTCGCCGCACGGTGAGCTTTCGCCCGGGCTTCATTGATGTTCTCAGCGCGGGCGAGCGTCACCGCCATGCGGCGCTGGCCGCTGACGCTGGGTTTACCAAACAGGCGCACCTGCGTGTCTGGTTCGGCGAGTACTTGATCGAGGCTACCGAACTGCACTTGGGACGATTCGCCTTCCACCAGCACCGCGCAGCTCGCGCTGGGGCCGTGCTGATGAATGTTCGGGATCGGCAGGCCCAAGATCGCCCGCACATGCAATGCGAACTCGCTTAAGTCCTGCGAAATGAGCGTGACCAGACCGGTGTCATGCGGACGGGGCGAAACCTCGCTGAAGATCACGTCATCGCCCTTGATGAACATCTCGACGCCGAAGAGTCCTCGCCCGCCAAGCGCCTCGGTGATGGCTCCGGCCATGTGCTCGGCCGATTCGAGCGCTTTTTTCGACATCGGGTGCGGCTGCCAAGACTCGCGGTAATCCCCCTTGATCTGCGTGTGGCCCACGGGTGCGCAAAACGAGGTGCCCCCGACATGCCGCACGGTCAGCATCGTGATTTCATAGTCAAAATCGACGAAGCCTTCGACGATCACCTTGCCCTTGCCCGCGCGTCCGCCCTCCTGGGCGTACTGCCACGAGTGTTTGATGTCAGAGGCAGTTTTCACCACGCTCTGGCCCTTGCCGGAGCTGCTCATGATCGGCTTCACCACGCAGGGCATGCCGATTTTTTCAATCGCGGCCCGGAACTCCTCCTCGGTGGCGGCAAACACATACGGCGACGTTTTGATGCCCAGCTCCTCGGCGGCGAGACGGCGGATGCCCTCGCGGTTCATCGTGAGCTTGGCCGCACGTGCGGTAGGGACGACGCGGAATCCCTCGTTTTCGAGATCTAGCAGCGTGTCCGTGGCGATGGCCTCGATCTCCGGCACGATGCAGTCCGGCTTCTCCACCTCGACCAGGCGGCGCAGCGCCTCGCCATCAAGCATGGAGATGATGTGGCTGCGATGTGCCACCTGCATGGCCGGCGCGTTTGCATAACGATCCACCGCGATCACCTCGCAGCCGAGACGTTGAAGCTCGATGACGACCTCCTTGCCCAGCTCGCCGGAGCCGAGGAGCATGACTTTGGTAGCGGAAGAGGAAAGGGGAGTGCCGATGCGTGCCATGCCGTCATTTAGGACGGCAGTCGGCGGGTTTCAAACCGCGATTCATGCGGATTCATGCGCTCCGATTAGGGAATCCTGATCTATTTGCCTATCACAAGCTTCAACGCGGCCATGAGATCAAGGCGACGAAACGTTTGGCCACTGGCCTTGTCCTCGACCTTCACGCCGGTATTTTGCAGGATCTTCATCATCGCACTCGCCATGTCATGGCCGTGCGGTTTCCAGTCGAAGCCGGATTTCTCGATGGCCTCACGCAGGATCATCACCGAGCCACAAAGAATGGCGTTCGAGGAACTCGTTGCCCGAGCGGGCACGAGAAGGTCGATCTTCGCGCTGCGGTCGAGGATGGCGATGTCTTTGCCGGGAGCCACTGCGCCGATGGCGAAGCAGTTCGGCTGGCTAGCGGGCCATGAGATGCCTTTGGTGAAGCCGTGATTGCCTGCGGGAGCGCTCACCCAGATGCCGAGTTCGCGCAGCTTCACGAGCTTGGTATCGATCTCGGTCGGAACAGGCTCCGCGTGCTCCTGATCATCCACCGGTGCGAGATTCACCGTCGTGATGCGATGCTCGACGTGGTGGTCGATGACCCATTGCAGTGCTTTGGCGAGCGATGCGGCATCGCTTATCTTGCAATGGCAGCACTCGAGGCTGCGCACGATGGCGATCTGGTTGTTGTAAGCCACGCCACGCTTGCCGCCATGATTCACGGACGATGGAATGCCAATCGTGCTGCCGTGGTAGCCTTTGCCCTCGTGCTTCGGATCAGCATCGCCATCCACCGCATCATAAGTGACCTTCACCTTGTCTCCCTGCCATTCGGGGCGCGACATCGTGCAGCCATCGTCAAGCAAGGCGAGCGTCTGGCCTTTGCCGAAGGTGAGCACGTCGGCGTAGGCCGTCCATGCCGCGAGAACGCCCGCGTGCTCGAACTCGGCTGGCTGCGCGGGTTCTTGAGCTGTGGCAAAAACGGCGATGATGAGAAACAGCAGCGATTTCATGGCGGTGTCAAAAACGTCGTTCAGCCGCCTTTTTCAGCCATCATCTGAATTCACCCGACGCCCTGAGCAGTGCTTCAATCGCATGGGCTTTCAGCCGGTAGCTGCCTCGTTCATCGAGCAGGTTGAGGGTGTCTTTGAGCGAGGGAATCAAGCCTTGCAGTTTCGCTTCGAGAAGAATCGCGGGCAGCGCCAAACATGACAGGCCGCGAGATTCCGCTTCGCGTTTGCCTTTGCGGTCGTCGAGAAGGATCACATCTGCCTTCAATGCCAGGGCGAGACAGATGGCCTCGGCTTCGCCTGCGTCAATGGTCAGCGAGACGACTGGAAGCAGAGGATGTTCATCCACTTTTCGGACCTCGCATCAAGTGGGAATGCTGGTGTGAAACTGACGCAGCTCGTGGGCGACCATTTCTGGTATGACGACCGTTCCGAACAGGCTCTTGAGCACGGACTCCAGGCCGGCTTTCATCAGCGTTGTGAGAGCGGTGGTGTCACTGACGACGATCACGGCTCAGGCAGTCAGCGCTGGTTGTTTGGGAAACAGCCGGCGCAGGGTCTTGAGGTCGCTTTCGAGATCCGCTTCGTCATAAGGCATCGGAATACCGCGCTGGCCGAGAAGCTGCATGAACTCCGGCTTGGAAAGTCCGAGCGCGTTCCCAGCCTGTCCCAGCGTCAGCCTGCCATCCATGAACAAACCGACGGCGAGGCCGAAGAGCAGCTCCTGCGAGCTGCACCCGGACTGCACGGCGAGTGAATCTGGAATCTGAAGTGTCATGGGCAAAGATTACACGCCTCGGATGGCCTGAGCAAGCGGCACGGCAGGCGTCATGGTTGACTCACTTCGCTGTCAAAAACGCCAGCAGATCACGCAGTTCGGCATCGGTGAGCGACATGACAAGACCCGGAGGCATGAGGGACATTTTGATTTCGGTGCGGCTGATGACGTCGGCTTCGGGGAATGAGCGTTCTTTTCCAGTGAGGTCGCGGAAGACTTCGCTGCTGGAGGAGCGCAGAAGAATGCCGGTGAACTCGGTGCCGTCTTTGAGCTTCACGAGCGAAGGGTAGAACTGAGGCGCGACTTCGCGATGCGGTTCGAGGATCGAGCGCAGTATCGCCAAGCGGTCGCCTTGCTGCGCGATGAGGGTGAGGTCAGGACCGACGACATTGCCACGGCCGCTTTGGCGGTGGCAGGAGGCGCAGAGGGCGACTTTGGGATGGAAGAAGAGACGACGGCCAGCCTCGACATCGGCAGTGCCTGGAAGTGCATCCAGCATCTTCAACCACGCGGCGGTGTCGTCGAATGCGGGACGAGCGGTGCTCATGGTGAAGGACTTGTCGTGCTCGGTGAAGCGCAGGCCGCGACGGGCTTCATCGCGGATGGTGGCGTTGTCACTCTTGGCGAGCTT
>CAXNGR010000343.1:0-5284 GCA_964201265.1 Verrucomicrobiaceae bacterium | reverse complement strand
ACCCGCATGAGCTCCTGCTCGGTCAGCGCCTCCAAAGCGCAAACGACGGGCAGACGGCCAATGAACTCGGGAATCAAACCAAACGACAGCAGGTCTTCCGGCTCCACACCCTGCCGGGTTTTGGCAGCTTCGATGGCCGGTTGCTCATGTGTGCCGACAAAGCCCATGGTTTTACGACCACGACGCCGCTCAACGATTTTGTCGAGCCCCACGAAGGCGCCGCCGCAGATGAAAAGGATGTTTTCCGTGTTCACCTGGATGTACTCTTGCTGCGGATGCTTGCGCCCGCCCTGGGGCGGCACGTTGCAGGTGGTTCCTTCAATGATTTTCAGCAGCGCCTGCTGCACGCCTTCGCCAGAGACATCACGCGTGATGCTGACGTTCTCGGTCTTGCGACCGATCTTGTCGATCTCGTCGATGTAAATGATGCCGATCTCCGCCCGCGCCACGTCGTAATCGGCGGCCTGGAGCAGGCGCAGGACGATGTTTTCCACATCCTCGCCGACGTAGCCGGCCTCCGTGAGCGTGGTGGCGTCGGCGATGCTGAAGGGGACGTTCAAAATGCGCGCCAGCGTCTTGGCCAGCAGCGTTTTGCCGCAGCCGGTGGGGCCAAGGAGCAGAACGTTGCTTTTTTCGATCTCGACATCCTGCGGATCAGGCAACGCGGCGGTGATTTTCTTTTGCGCACCGCCATGGCGGGCCGCTTGCTGCTGGGAGTGCAGGATGCGCTTGTAATGATTGTGGACTGCGACGCTGAGCACCTTCTTTGCGTGCGGCTGGCCGATCACATGCTGGTCCAGCAGCGCGGCGATGTCCGCCGGGCGCGGCACTAGCAGCGAGGGGCTGCTACCATCGGCATCGTTCGCGGCTTCTTTATCAAGGATGTTTTTGCAGACGTGGATGCAGTTGTCACAAATGTACACGCCCGGCCCGGCGATGAGCTTTTTCACCTCCGCATGGCTTTTACCGCAAAAGGAACAGAGAGTGACGTTGGAGCCGCGTGCCATGATTAGATTGAGATGTTTAACTGTCGCACGGAAGCGTGTCGCGCGTCAAGGTGGCGCTTCGATAGTACGCAAAACAACCTTTAGCCGGTCATTGCGCTCATAAACAGCGCTCAGCAGGCACTCCGCCTCCGGTTGCTCGGTCAAAACGCGGTCTTTCACCGCCAGAACAGGCCTACGCCCCCCTAAAGTCTGCCATTCATCCCATGAAGTGATCCCCAGGCCGTGAATCACCGCGCCTGGCGGCACGGCAGAGTCGTCCATCATCCACGCCTGCGGCACGAGGCTCCTGAGCTCTTCAAAATGATGTTGGCGCAGTTCCTGTCGCCAAAAACCGCGCAAGGCGGGCAGATGCAGCAGTGCGCGCTCCAAAGGTGCGACTGGCAGGTCATGGCTACCGCCTTGCAGCCAAATTCCCTGCTCGTTGAGGCCAAAGGTCAGGCGCATCTCCGACTCCGCCGCCACTGGCAGCAGGCCCACACCCCACTTTTCCAAAAAGACACCCAGCACGCCGGCAGATCGCTGTTTCATCAATCGCTGGCCCAAAACCTGGCGGGCAGCCGCCCAGCGGGTGACACGGTAACCCGCAGACTCCACCGCAGCACGGCGGCGTGGGGAAAGAGATTCGATGTCGGAAACAGTCATGATTGAAGTTTCTAGCCGCAGTCTTGCCTACAGCATAACGAGAGATTGCGTCAGATGGCTTATTATGGTAATTATAAAGTTGTGTTACGCGTGCCTTACCACCGCCCATCGCTCCTTTCCCCTGCCCCATCCAAAGGAGTCGGCGGTTTCTCCTTGGTGGAAGTTCTCGTCGTCATCGCCCTGCTCGGAATTCTCAGCAGCGTCCTGATCGGCTGGTATGTGAATTATCACCGTGACGTGGTCGAAAAAATCACCCACCAGCGCAACGCCCAGGAAATCGTGTCGATTGGCGTGTGCGCTACGATGGCCGGAGCGAACTTCGTGGTGCAGGGAGACAAGCAGGCGACCGTCGAAAATCTAATCAACGGCACCATCGGCCAAACAGGAGTCTGGAAGGGCAAAGTTTTCCGTCTTACCAGCCTGGAGCCTGCCGCAGTGCTGGGCGCTCTCGACTTTGTGACTTTCGACGCTGGCCTGCTGCTCTACGAGCCGGCGGGAGGGCAGATGTAGCCGGTTGGTGGCCGTTTTTTAACTGATTCAGTCCGCTTTCACTGCCAAGCTCAGCGTCGCCGGTAGCTTCGAAGCCTGAGTTGCATCCCCTGCTGCAGGTTCATCGGGAAAAATCACCACGATCTCGCGGATGCCGCCCTGCTCGTGATTTTTCTGCTCCTTGAGCACCCATTGCTGCACAAACTTCGCCACTGACTGCCGCGCCGCCTCCCGCACCGTACGAATTTTTCCCGGCGCGGTCGCTCGGCGCTCAAGCACGGCCGTCATGCCCTTCTCCAACTCGGCCAGACTTTCCACCGCGTTGAAACGCAGCCAGCCCGCCGCTGATTTTTTCTCCACCGTCTCGGTACGGATGGCTGGCGGCTGCGAGGGACGCACGGCAGGTGCCACGACGGTGCAACGCCCGTTTTCCACATTCAGCCGCCAGTCGTCCGAAAGCTTCAAATGATAGCGGTACACCACCATCGCCCGGATTTCCGACTCCGTAGTGCCGAGGTACACCACGTCGAAGAGTGTCTTCGAATCGAACCGCGTGATCGTCTCCTCGGTGTCCAGCACCGCCAGCTCCAGCACATCCCCGTTCGTCGAGGTGATGCGTTTGATGTTCTCCCGAAACGCCTCGGTAATCGTCTGTTTTTGGAAATTCTCCACCAGCCACTTCATGCCGAAGCCTGAGTCCACCACCTTCCAGACCACGATGCCGCCGATGATCAGCGCCGCCAAAAACGTCAGCAGCAGCAGCGTGAGACAGCCCGGCCTGCGGCGTGGCACGTTCGTGGTAACGGTATTCGGATCAGACATAAGCGCGGACGTTTGAAACTCAGAAAGCATGCCGCAGCCCTCGCAGGCTGCCAAACACGAATCCGCCTAAAAGCATGCCTTGACGTGCGCAGGCCGCGCCCACAACACTGCCGCCGCATGAAGCGCTCCTTCACCTCACCTGTCGTGCTGCTGGCCTGTCTGGCAGTTTTTTCCACCGTCAACGCCCAGCAGCCCGCTCCTGCGGGTGCTCCAGCTCAGCCAACGAAAGAGCAGCAGGAGGATCAGGAAATGAAGCAGGTGCTCGCCGAGATCGAGTCATTCGGCTGGACCCGCAAAGGCACTGGCAAGCTCGGCGACAAGGCGCAAATTTTCATCCCGAACGGCTACCGCTTCACCGAGGGCGAGGGTGCCCGTAAGCTGAAGCAGATCTTTGGCAATCCGCCCTCCGGCATTGAACTCGGGGTCCTCACCACCGAGGACCTTGGCCACTGGATCCTCTTCGAGTTCGAAGAGTCCGGCTATGTGAAGGACGATGAAAAGGACAAAATCGACGCCGACGCCCTGCTCAAAAGCATGAGCGAAGGCCAGGCCGCCGCCAACGAGCAACGCAAGGAAATGGGCATGACCGAGCTGGCGCTTGATGGCTGGGCCGTGCCGCCACGTTACAACACCAAAACCAACAACCTCGAGTGGGCGCTGCGTGTGAAGTCCCTCCCCGACGGCGGCGTCTCCGTGAACTACAACACCAAGCTCCTAGGCCGCAAAGGCGTGATGAGCGCCAAGCTCATCTGCGACCCTGAGGAGCTGCAGGCGCTGCTGCCGCAATACGAGCAGATCATCGCCGGTTACAGCTACATCGACGGCGAGCGCTACGCGGAATTCCGCGAGGGTGACCAGGTCGCGAAATACGGCCTCACCGCCCTCATCGCAGGCTCAGGAGCCTTTGCCGCAGCGAAGATGGGCCTTTTTGCGAAGCTCGGCGTGTTTTTCGCCAAACTGGGCAAAGGCGCGATCCTCATCGTCATCGGCTTGCTTGCCGGATTGAAAAAATTGTTCAGCTCACTCTTCGGCGGGCGTCAGCCGCCGCCTTCGGTCTAGCGGACTATTGAAAGAACTCCCGATGTGAGAAGTCAGAGGTGAAAAGTAAGAAGTGTCGCCTGCGGCAGCGGAACCTCTGACAGCTCACTTCTGACATCTAACGTCTTCCTCGTTCCTTCATGAGTTTCTCACCAGACTGCTAGCCCATGACCGACGGCCAGACGCTTTTCACGGTCTTCGCGCTGCTTTATCTGATCGAGTGCCTGCGTCTTGTGCCCTCCGCCGCATGGATGGCCGCAGGCGCGGAAAAATCGCGCTGGGGTGTGATTCGGCCATGGTCGCGTTTGCAGATCGCCAGCGGCTCCCCGCTGCTGCTCTCCGCCTTGCCCCCGCATCAGGCACACACATTCGCCCTGCCGTGGTTGTTCGTGCCAGAACTGGAGGCGCTGAGCGTGCGATTGACTGACAGCCAGCGAGTGACCATTGCCTGGGACAAGCTCTCGCCGCAGGCCGAGGAATCCACGCTGCATCTCGATGCCGCCACGCGTCTGCGTCTGAACTCGCCAGCTCAGGCGAAACTCTGGGCGCAACGACTCAGCGAATGGCGTGAATGGACGCCAGAACAACGCCATAGCGCCTTCCTCAAGCACGCTCAGGCCACACTCGACACCCAAGCCGCCGCAAAAACCGCCACCCGCGCCGCAGAGCGCACGAAGTCTCTGCGCTTGCTCGCCAGCATCCTGTTCGTCTGGTGCTTCGGCGTCATCAGCGTGATCTACCATCGTTTTGGCGATGGTTTCATCGTCCTCGCCGCTGCCGGTTTGCTCCTGCTCATGCAGTTCATCCAGTCATGGCTCTTTCTCCGCGCCACACGCGGCATGCAGCCCGGCATTCCTCACCGCCGCTGGCGTGCGCTCGGCATCGCCTTCCTGCCCCAACTCGCCTTGCGCGCCGCAGATGCGGTCAGCCTTGCCGGTGATGATGATCCTCCCCATCCCCTTGCCTGGCACGGACTCATCAAAGACGACGCCTGGCTTGATGCTGCCCGCCGTTTCTGGCGCGAGGCCCGCTACACATCTGGCTGGTCGCAAAACGAGGCGCTTTCCGTCGAGGCCGAGGCGCTGCAAGCTTTCTTCCGCCGCGAAAACATCGCCGAAACCGAGTACGACCCGCCATCTGCTTCCAAACTGCCCGTCTGTCCCCGTTGCGGTGCTGAATTCCAAATGAACATCACCACCTGCACCAGTTGCGGCGGCGTGGAGCTGCGAAACACGCCTGCTTGAGCTGCATTCAGTTCGGAACGTGCTTCAGCATCCATTCCGCCA
>CAXNGR010000342.1:0-5289 GCA_964201265.1 Verrucomicrobiaceae bacterium | reverse complement strand
AGCAGATCGGCTCCGCCCTCGGCTGGTATCTCAAAGCCAAGCGCATGCACCCGCCGAGCGACTTCGCCCGTGACGGTGTGAAACGCCTCGTCGATCACATTCAAACGGGCGGCGAGTCCCCTGAAGCCAGCGAGCCGTCCTCCGCGCTCAACAACTGAGGCTACGGCTTCGTCTTCTTCTCAAACGCCCGCCACAGGCGCTCGATCGCCTCCTCGGGGTCTTCGAGCATCATGCCCTCTTTGATCTTGCTGGCGAAAATGCCGAAGGAAAACGGCGACACCACCGGCACCTCGCGCAACTGCCATTCCAGCTCCTGCGCACGCTCCAAAAACACCAGCGCTCGCGGCAGGTCGAGAAACGTGTGCGTCGCCTCACGCCGGGCCTGCGTCAGCATGGGATGATCCGGCTCGTGCTTGGCGAGCACTTGGAACAAAATCTCCGCGCTCCAACGCAGTTGCTTGATCCGTCGTTCCTGACCGGGACGGTTCCGAGGGACCATCAACCCCGTCTGCGCCACACCACGAAACTGCCACTTCACCAGCTCCGAATCCTTCAACACGTCCGCGAGATCGCGCTCCGCGCCCTCTGGCACGAACAACTCGCGCCAAGCATCGGCCTCCAGCTCCTGAAACGGCTTCAACGTCAGCAGAAAGCCGTAATCGTCGATGGTCACGAGCGCGTTGCCGCCCACGGCCTGTTTCAAACGTTGCGCGATGATGCGTGACAGCGCGTCATTCGCGGCGCGTCCGATCAGGGAGTGAAAAAAGAAGTGCAGCAGTCCTTCGTCATCGGGAGCACCTTCCTTCCGCTCATGGAAGCGCTCGATGAGCATCACCCGCTCTGTCGGGATCACGGAGACCTGCAACTGATTGCGGCAGTGCCTCACCATCGCCGCCGCGTTCGTGGTAGAGATCACAAAGCGCTCCACCAGCCAGTCGCACATCGTGTCATCGTCCTCCGCGTCGAGTCTCACGGCCAGCTCCGTGCGCAGAGCGGCCACTTCCTGAGCTAGGCCGGATGACAGCGGCATCTTGTTGGCGTTCCAGGCCGGAACGGTGGGCATTTTTCCCACCGCATCTTCCACCTTCACCTCCATCACGCCCGTTTCGACCAGTCTCACCGTGCGTCCGGCCAGCACAAAGATGTCGCCTTTGATCAGCCGCTTCAAAAACGACTCCTCGATCTGCCCCAGCCGCCGTCTGCCGAGGATGACGTTCACCATGCCCCCGGTGTGGATGACGCCCACATTCGCCAAGTATTCGCGCTCCACCTTGGGCGCTGGCGTGACCAAAAGACCGTCCCGCAGCACGATCTTGCCAAAGGTTTCGCGATACTGCCTCTCCAGCGATCTACCGCCGCCTTCGAGATAATTCTGCACGCGGTCAAACTCCCCGCGTGTGAGGTCTTGAAACGGAAATGCCCGCCGGATCACCTCAAAGCACGCGTCTGGCGTGTGTCGCGCTTCCATTGCCATGCCGACGAGGTGCTGCGCCAGCACATCCAGCGGCCGTTCCATGACCCGCACCGGATCGAGCCGCGCCTCCCGCGTCATTTCCGCGCACACGACGCATTCCATGAGGTCGTTCACGTTGGTGGCTACTAAAATGCCGTGGCTCTCCTGGTCGATGGAGTGCCCGCTGCGCCCGATGCGTTGCAAGGCGCGGCTGATGCCCTTCGGTGTCGAGATCATCACCACGCAGTCCACACTGCCGATGTCGATCCCCAGCTCCAAACTTGTGCTGCACACCACGGCCCGCAGTTCGCCACGTTTCAGTCGGTCCTCCACCTCCAGCCGCACATCACGGTCCAGGGACGCGTGATGCGCCTCGATCTTCCCCGCCAGCTTTGGCAGCGCCTCCTTCAAACGAATCGCGATGCTCTCCGTGCCGCTGCGTGTGTTGCAAAACACGATCACGCTCCGATGCCGCTTCACAATGCCTGCGATGTCCTCCAGCACCCGCTGCGCAGTGTAACCTGCCGGCGGATAGGGATCACGCCGCAGCGGCGAGAGCACCTCCACTCTGCGTGTGCGCGCCTTCGTCGCCTGCACGATCTCGCAGGCTCGTGACCCCGTGAGAAAACGCGCCAGCAGCTCCAGCGGTGCCGCCGTGGCTGACAAACCGATGCGAATCAGTGGATGCAGCGCCTCCAGCCGTTCCAACGACACCGCGAGATGCGCCCCGCGCTTGTTTTCTGCCAGCGCGTGCAATTCATCCACAATCACAAAGCGGCAGTGCCCCAGCGCCTCCGCAAACGCCTTCTGCGGCAGCATGATCGCTAAGCTCTCCGGCGTGGTCAGCAGAATGTGTGGCGGTTTGCGCCGCAGTTTCGCACGCTCCGAGGCCGTCGTATCACCAGTGCGCATCCCGACACGGACCACCTGGCTCAAACCCGCGCCCTCCAGCGGCGCACGCAGGTTTTTCTCGATGTCATAGGTCAGCGCCCGCAGCGGCGAGACATACACCGCATGAATGCCATCCTTGAGCGTTCCAGCCTCATGCTCCCGCGTCAGATGATCCAGCACGCCAAGGAAGCCGGCCAGCGTCTTGCCGCTGCCCGTCGGTGAGGACAGCAAAACCGACCTTCCTGCCAAGATGTGCGGCAGCGTGAGTTCCTGCGCTTCCGTGAGCCTGCCCCGAAACGCCTGGCGCACCCACGCACCCAGGCGCGGATGCAGTTGGCTGGTGTTGGCGGTCCTTTTTTTCGGCACGAATTCTTTTACGCGGGAGATTGACCGCAGGCATCTCTTTCTGCCATCTTCCCAACTCATGAAACGCCTTCTTCTCTTGCTCGCGCTCAGCTCAGCGCAGGCGCAAACACCGGCCTTGCAGCTCGATCTCGGCGCAGGTTTGACCATGGAAATGATCCTCGTCCAGCCCGGCAGCTTCACCCAGGGATCACCCGCAAGCGAAGCCGGGCGTGAGGCGGATGAAGGCCCACAGCGCCGTGTCACCATCACGCGTCCGTTTTACATGGCGAAATTTCCCGTCACTCGCGGCCAGTTCGCGCGCTTCGTCGAATCCACGCGCTACCGCACCGAGGCGGAAATCGGGCAGTCCGGCGGTTTTGGCGTGGTGGATGGCAAACTGGTGCAGCAAAAGCAGTTCAATTGGCGCAATCCCGGCTTTGAGCAGACCGACGATCATCCCGTCGTCATCGTCTCCGCGCTCGATGCCGCCGCATTCTGCAAATGGCTCAGCTCGAAGTCCGGTCGTCTCTGCGAACTGCCCACCGAGGCACAGTGGGAGTTCGCCTGCCGCGCCGGCAGCACACTCGCGCATTACGCCGCGCCGGTCGATTCCATCGCCTGGCATCGTGGCAACGGCTTGTCTCAAACGCATCCCGTCGGCGAGAAAAAAGCCAATGCCTGGGGCCTCCACGACTTCTACGGCCCCGTCTGGCAATGGTGCCGCGATTGGTATGCCCCCTACCCTGCTGGTGCGGCCACCGATCCGCTGCTAACGAACCAGAACCTCTCCGACAAGCCACGCCAGGTGCTGCGCGGCGGCTCCATCCTCAGCGACGTATCTCACTCCCGCTCCGCCGAGCGCTACCGCAACGACGCCCGCAGCCGCAACGCCGACAACGGCTTCCGCATCATCTGCTCCATCGAACAACGCGCCATCGCCGCCGCACCGCCGCCTGCGCCTTCGCCACCCGCCCATGAAATCGAGTTTCATCCATCAGCACCCGAGAGCGGCGGCAGTTGGCTGGGAGGATTGTTCAGTCTGGCCATTCCGCTGTTCATCCTGTTCATGATCGTGCGCAAGGTGCTCTCCTTCTTCGGCGGCGCGGCGCGCCCCACCGCCATTTCCTCTGGAATGACCGGCCCCGAAGCCGCCGCGATGCTTTCCTCCAAGCCCTCGCCTCTCGGCCATCGCTTCACCTTCAACCTCACCGACGACGGTTTCTACATCAACGGACCCGCCGAAGCCGTTGGCTCGCAGCTTCGTTATGAATGCGTCGTCGCCGGTCGCATGATTGCCGACGAGATCGCCTTCACGCCCGGCCCTCAAGGCCAGTTCATCTTCACCGGCAAAAAGCCCACCATCGTGCGCGTGCAGACCACCGGCGGAGCCGCAGGCACTGACAGCACCGTCATTTCCGGCGGAACGAGCTTCGACGATGACCGCCATCGCAGCAGTTTCAGCTCATCCTCACGTTATCCGTCCGCCTACTGAGCATGGACGGCCCGGTTTGGATCATCGCCGAAGACAACCAGCAGCCCTGGCTGCTACGGCGCACACGGTGGTCCGCACCTCGCGAAGCGCACCGAAGGCAATCCCATGTGCGGCGCTCCGCAAGCGGATACGACTTCATCACGCCGCACAGAGGACTGTGCGGACCACAATCTGGCTGGCATATCGCATCCGGTGCCTGGACACCCCGCGAAACCATCTTCCTCCCCGAAGCCGACGAACCCCTCGTTTTGATCGGAGCCACACTTCACGCAAATCGTCCCACGACCGAGTGGAGCGATGCTTTGAAGACCAACGGCGGCCTGTTTCGCCTCGGAGACCGTCTTCCACTCATTCAAAGCCTCTGGCTGAACGAAGCCGCTGCTGCTGAGCTTCGAGGCACTTCATTGAATGAGATCGCCGAGGCCGTTTTGCAGCGCGGCTGGCGCGTCATCCGCCATGCGAGCCTGGATGTCGGCTTCGATCCCCGCCCTCGCCTTCTCCAAGTCATCACCAGCCTGCAACGCGGCGGCGCGGAGCGCCTTGTTCTCGATTTGCACCATGAACTGCCTCGCTTCGGCGTCAGTTCACATCTCCTGACGCTCGGCTCTCCCACCCGCTCTTCATTCCCTGCACCTGCCGATGCGATTCAACTCCGTTTGCCGCCTGATCCAGTACTCCGCGCTCAAGAAATCATGCGCGTGGCCCGCCAAGTCGGCGCGGATGCCATTCACGCGCATCTCGTCGATGGCGAAACCCTTTCTCAACTCGATCCCGAGCTGCCGCTGATCGTCACGTTTCACAATCAGCCCCAAAGCTGGCCCGAAACCATCGAAAGACTGCGCGAAAGGCCGGACGCACTGCTCATCGGCTGCTCACAAGCCGTGAACCGAGAAATCACGACCTCCTTTCCGCAGCATGTGTCGCGAACGATCTGGAACGGCATCCACCAAGGAGTGGGGGCCTCCCGGCCCCCAAGGGAGTCTGGCTCCTTGTGTCTCGTTGCCATCGCCAATCCTCGCCCGCAAAAACGTCTGCCACTGTTGATCGACGTTCTTGCCGAATTGCCTAGCGCGAAGCTCAAGATCGCCGGTGAACCTTCGAGCATTCA
>CAXNGR010000341.1:0-5303 GCA_964201265.1 Verrucomicrobiaceae bacterium | reverse complement strand
GAATGCGATGACATGCCGGCCTTTGTAGCGATCCCTGATCCGCGTGGTGTGCCGCAGATCGGCTCGCGGCATTGGAACTCGGCGTTTTTGCCAGCCATGTTTCAGGGCACGGCGTTCAATGCGAGCAAGCCGATCCCGAATCTGCTGCGCCCCACCAGCGTGAGCGAATCGGCGGATCGCGGCACGCGTGATCTCGTGAACCTGCTCAATCGTCGGCAGGCGGAGGAACATCCGGCTGACAGCGATCTCGCGGCGCGTATTTCGTCGTATGAACTCGCGGCGCGGATGCAAATCGCGGCTTCCGAGGTCGGCAACATGGCGGGCGAGAGCAAGGCGACGCTGGATCTGTATGGCGTGAACGACAGCAACGAGAACAAGGCGGGCTTCGCGAAGAATTGCCTGCTGGCGCGGCGCTTGATCGAGCGCGGCGTGCGCTTTGTGCAGCTTTTCAACGGCTCCTACGCGATGGGCGAAGGCGTTGGCAATTGGGACGGGCACAAGACCATCGAAAAGCAGTATTCCGTGCATGGGCCGATCCTCGACCAGCCAGTGGCCGGGTTGCTGAAGGATTTGAAAGCCCGGGGTCTGCTCCAAGACACGCTGGTGGCCTTTGTGACCGAGTTTGGCCGCATGCCGACCTTCCAGAAGGGCGCGAACGGCCGGGATCACAATCCGAAGGGCTTTACGGTCTGGCTGGCGGGTGCTGGCGTTAAAAAAGGCTTCAGCTACGGTGCGACCGACGAATTTGGCTACCAGGCAGCGGAGCGAGTGAGCACAATTTACGACCTGCATGCCACGATTCTGCACCTGTTGGGCATCGACCACGAGCGCCTGAGCTACTACAACAACGGCATCGAACGACGGCTCACGGACGTGCATGGGCATGTCATCAAAGACGTGCTGGCGTGAAGTCCGGTGGGCAGTAGGACCATGGGTCAGTGGGTCGGAAAGGTGCTGACAAAGCGGGGAATTCGTGGAGCATCCACCACATTGAACTTGGCAAACTGGCGCAGAATCGACACGCACAATGCAAATATGAGCAAACACTCGCAACCCGCCCCCTTACCAACAGTCAAATCGCCCTCCGGCATCTTCTCCTACAACTCGTATGGAGAGCAATTAAACCTCGAGATTGCTCCAAGAGCGAAAGAAGCCCCTCAATCTTGGTTTGGTCGGCTTGCAGCACGGATTCCCGAGGTTGTTGTGGGATCTCCGTTGTCTCAAGACCAACTCTCAGCCATCATCAAGAAAACTGAATACCCGCTGCCTGCGCAACTCATTGAGCTGTGGCAGGTGGCTCCGGGCATCCGTATTCGTCATGACAGCTTCCTTTTCGAGCCGTCTCAGTTTTTGCAGCAAAATGCCTTTTACTACGGCTTTGTGCCTGAAGTGCCTAAACAAATGGTGTTCTTCGGAGGATTTGATGGCTTTAACGGGGCAATTGCCCTGGGGGCCGAAGACACGCTTGCGTATGAGTGGAGTCACGAAGAGGGTTTTACCGGACTGGCCGCTCCCTCGATCATGGCATACCTCTCCGAAGCATTAGCTTCGTACGTTACCAGCATGGAACCGTTTTGTTTCACACGAGGCTATGTTCCAAGGCAGTAGATTGGTGTCGAGGCACCGAGCAGCGAGATTCCTGCGTCTGAATTTCACCGCTCCCCCTGTGAAAAAAACGTTTGATTTCCTCTTCAGAGTCTCCACCATGCGCGTCCCCAAAACCTGACCCACATTCCTGTCCCATCATCATGGCCGTAGTTATCCGTCTCCGTAAAGAAGGTGCCAAGCACCGCCCCATTTTCCGTATCGTTGCGGCTGACAAGCGCTTCCCCAAGGAAGGTCGTTTCCTTGAGATTCTCGGCACCTACGATCCTCAAAAGGGACTCAAAGGAGCGACCGTGAAGCTTGATCGTGTGAATGCCTGGATCTCTCAGGGTGCCAAGCCCTCCGAAACGGTGGCCAGCATCATCAAGAGCGCCGCTCTCTCGGCCTAAACCGACATGGACGCGCCGGAAGCCCTCCGCGAGTTCCTTTCGTATGTGGTGGCGAATTTGATCGACCACCCGCAGCAGGCGACCATCGCCATCGGCACCAATGTGAATGGCGCGGTCACTTACCGCGTGCAGTTGGCGCAGGAAGATGTGCGCCATGTGATTGGCAAGAATGGTATGACCATCAGTGCGATCCGTTCCCTGCTGAACACAGCGGCGGCGAAGCATGGGATCAAAATTTCTCTCAAAGTGGGATCGGCCCGTGAAGAAGACGCAGAAGCGGCTGCTGCGCCGAATGATGAAGCCGGACTGGCGAATGCCGAATAAGGCTGCCGTGCGGCCTTGTTTTCACGCGCATTTGCTGCCCGCCCACCAGCCCAGAGCGGCGGCGGTGACGCCCAGAACGATGCTGCCAAAGGCATTGAGCAGCGCGAGCCACGAATGCTGGTTCACCATCAGCAGCCAGGAATCGTTCGATAGCGTGGAAAAGGTGGTGTAACCGCCGAGGAAGCCGGTGGCGGCAAACAACCATGGACCGCTGCTTTTTTCCTTCATCGCCGGCAGGGCAAAGAGGAAGCCGAGCACAAAGCTGCCGAGAATGTTCGCGGTGAGAACACCCCACGGAAACACGGCCTTGGGCAGCAGTCGCGCCATGCTGAGGACGGTGAGGTAGCGCAACACCGAGCCGAGACCGCCGCCGAGGAAAACTAGAAGCACATTGCGCATGATGGATTTGTCATTGGATGAATCCGCCCTGCGATGCTCAGGGGGACACCGAACCAAGCCGGGCTCCACCGACGGTCTGCGGCGCGATGCGTGCGCGCCAGATGTAGCGTTGAAACAGCACCTTCACCGAAGCAGTAAGCGGCACGGCGAGGATGGCACCGAGTAGGCCACCGAGCAGCAGCGCCCAGACCAGCACGGAGGCGATCACCGTCATCGGATGCAGGCCCACGGCCTCCCCCACGATGCGGGGGGTAATGAATAGGGCGTCAATCTGCTGCACGAGAGCAAAGACACCCGTCACCACGAGCGGCATGACCCACCAGGGATCTCCTGGGATCAAGGCGCTCCCCCCCTGCACTGCTGCGATGACCACCGCCGGAATCCAGCACAGAGCAATGCCCAGATACGGGATGATACCTGCCACACAGAGGGCTAGGCCGATGAGTAGGCCAAAATCCAACCCGACAATGGCCAAACCGATTCCGGTGGCGATGCCATTGATCACGCTGACGAAAAGCTGGCCGCGGAAGAAGGCCACGAGGTAGCTGTTGATCTCGTTCAGGCAGCTCACCACCTCGTCTTTGAAGGCGGAAGCACGCAACGGCAGGTAGTCTGACCACTGCTGCTGAATCTTGGCGCTCTCGATCAGGAAGTAGTAGAGATAGAGCGGCACGATGATGAACGAGAGCATGAAGCCGAACACGCCGAGAAAGCCCCCCACGCTGGAGCGGACGAAGGCCCACGCCATTCCTGGCAGTTTTGGCAGCGTTGTCTTCACCCAGTCACCGCTCAAAAAGGCCTGCAAATCGAAATCATAGTCCTCCACGCTCGTCTTGGCATCGGCAGCAGGTGCCGCTGGCGCGGCGGCGGTTTCGACGGGCACCGCGTGGATGGGGAGCGTGATGCCGTAGTCTTTTTCGATCCTGTTTGCAAAGTCGAGCACCGCCAGACGCGCCTTCGTGTAGTAAACCGGCACACGTTCGGCGAGGTGCCGTGTCGGATCATCGAGTTTCACCACCATCCACCAGCCCAGCCCAAAGATGACGAAGCTGAACACCGCAAACGTCATGAGCACCGAACGCTGGCGGTTCAATCCGCGACGCTCCAGCCATTCCACACCGGGTTCCAGCAGGTAGGCCAGCACCCCAGCCACGGCGAAGGGCACGAGGATCGGCTGCAAAAAAGCGATGACCTGCGTCATGAGGTAGATCAAGCCGATCGCCAGAGCGCCGATGGCCGTGATCGACAGGGCGGTCACAGCGGTCCAAAGCGCGTTGCGCTGAAAAGCGGTGGGCAGATTTTTCATCGGGAGGGGAAAGCCGCGCATCGTAGCGGCTTGCGCCGGTTTGGGAACTCCAAAGATGCGAGCAAATTAGACTCCCACGTCTCGCTGCGTATGATTCGCCATGCCACCGCCTCCCCAGCCCCAACCCGTTGATCCCGCCGAAGTCCCGCAGCTCGCCCAGGCCACGATGAAAGCCGCGAAGTTCCCCATGCTCGCCACCGTGGATGGGGTCCAGCCGCGAGTGCGACCTGTCTCACCCGTGCGCACGGATGGATTCGTCCTCTATGTCGCCAATCTGCGTCGCTACGGCAAAACACACGAGTTGGAGGCCAATCCGAAAGCCGAACTCTGCTACAAAGACGATCAGGACAATCAGGTGCGCATCACGGCGCAGGCGGAGATCCTCACAGATCGACCGCTGCTAGAGGAAATCTGGGCCGCCAGCCCGCTGCTGCGAGCATACCTCGGCAGCATCGACAATCCCGAGCTCATCATCTACCGCTTCGTGCCCAGCCGTGTGCGCTCCATGCGTGAGTGGGCCTTGGAGTACTTTGAAGTGCCACTGGAATAGGCGGAGAAGACAAGGCAGGTTCTGGAAGTAAGCCGGGGAACCAACGCCATCTCTCACCTCCTCTTCTGCTCACTCATTGGAGTTGGCAACTGGACCGCCGATCTCCGGGTCCGGGTTCCTCCCCGCGAACACTTCAAAGCTCTCAAAGAGCTTTTTGCAAAAAGGCCCGCTCTTCATCCAGCAACACCACGGCTGGGATTTTTTCGGCGATTTGATAGGCTCGCTCAGCCTTGCCAGTGAGTGACAGCAACCCGGCCACGACGGCACGTTGTCCAGGTGGCAGCTTGGATGTGTCCCCTACCCCAGCAAGGTGCTGTTGGATGCCCGCACGATCGCCCATCCGATAGGCGGCAAGAGCACGCAACAAACTCGGTGGAACACGCTCAAGTGTAACCGTGAACATGGCCTGCATGTCATTGGACTCTTTCAGGCGAGAGAGATCGACCGTTTCGATCTCCTCACCAAGAATCAGGCGCAGGTAGGCGAGCCGGTCGGCATAGGCGGAGCTGGCCGGGCGCAGTTCATGGAGCTGCCGGGCTGTTTGCAATAAAACGACCGAGTTTTTCTGCTCCAGCGCAAGGGTGTGAGTTTTTTGCAGCATCGGCAGCGCCGCAGCTCCGCCTTTGCTGGCAGCAGCCTGGCAGGCGGCGAGAGCGATCTCGGGAAGATGAATTTTTTCCGCCACCGATGCCACAGCGAATAGATTGGGCAGGTTTCCTTCTTTTTCTGA
>CAXNGR010000340.1:0-5311 GCA_964201265.1 Verrucomicrobiaceae bacterium | reverse complement strand
GGCTGTGAAGATGATGATCGTGTTGTCGGCCAGCTTCAGCCGGTCGAGACCGTCGAGCAGCGTGCCGATAGCGTCGTCCATGCTCTGGAGCATCGCCGCGTAGGTGGGGCTGCGCTGCGCGTCCTTCGGGTCGATGCGGTCGCGATGTGTCTCGATGTTCGCCTTCTTCGCGTCAAAGGGCGCATGCACGCTGAACATCCAGTAGTTCAGGTAAAACGGCTTCTCTTTTTGCTGCTCCATCCACGTCACCGCCTCTGCCGCCATGCGGTCCTCGATGTGCTCGCCGGGCGACTTCTCTTTGAAGTTCGCAAACTTCCACGGTGCGACAAAACTGCCCGCAGGTCCCGGCCCCGGATGATGCGGCAGATCGAGATCAAACCCCTGCTGCAGCGGCGAATACGGCTCCGGCCCGAGGTGCCACTTGCCAAAATGCGCCGTGGCATAGCCCGCATCCTTCAGCGTCTCCGCCAGCGTGCGATACTCCGTCTTCAGCCGCGTCACCGGCTCCGGCTGGATGGCCTTTTGATCCGGCGGAGCCTTCTTGCCCGTCGTCGCCTGCAAAACGACCCTCGGCTCGTGGCAATTCGGCACCGTGATGCCGGTGCGTGCCGGACTCAGCCCCGTGAGCAACGCCGACCGCGTCGGCGAGCACAACGGACTCGCCGAATACGCCCGCGTGAACGTCATCCCGCGTTTCGCCAACCGTTCGAGGTTCGGCGTCTGGTAAAGTGTCGTCGTGCCATAAAGCGTCGTGTCACTCCAGCCGAGATCGTCGGCGAGAATGACGATGACGTTCGGCTTTCCATCCTTCGCTAAAGCTTCGGAGGACAAGGCTGCGGCGGAGAGCGGAGAGTTGAGGGCGAAGAGAAGGAAGAGAGAGCGAAGCATCGCGGCCTGAAACGTCGTCCGCGCCCGGACCTTCCGGCAAAGAGTGTGTCGGATTTGGAGAAGGTGGCACTGCCGCACAAAAGCTCCCGACGTATTTACCCGGCAAACGGTGAATTGAGGGCATTTTAGTTTGCGAATCACAGTCATTTCACTCCGCAAAGAATTTGAAGATCCGTTTTCGTGACGCAGGTCACTTATGACGCATCCGAGCAAGCATCAGGAGAATGTTCCAAACTGCGAAGCAGCCTTTGCCATCTTCAGTCGGCAAAAGCACAACTCCGCTCGGAGTCATCATGCTTATCTCATTGAACAAAGTCTTCTGCTTTGCTTCGGCGATATTAGGCGATGAGATGTCAATGATGTCATCAAGAGGAAACCGAGGTGATGATGCCTCATCCAAAATGGCCACTTCATGGGTTCCAATGACGGTTACACGGCCATCGCTCGCTTGAGAGAACAAAACAGGATTATCGAAGCTGTCTGGCAGGCGCTTTCGAATGCCTTCGGGTGCTTGGTGCCAAAAGTCTGTATTCGCATACGGGACGTTATGCTGACCAGCTCTCCATTTGATTCTATTCTCGATGAAACTTGAGTCGTATCCTTTCATGGCGGGCTTTGATTGCGTTTTGCTAATCTCACCAATTGGCAAGACCAACGAGACTACCTCTTCCCTGACTTCAACTCAATCTTCCGAAACACCTCACCTCCCGCAGGCAGTTGCAAACGCACGTGGATGGCGCGGGCGGCGGTGGCTTGGAGGGGGAAGTGAGGCGGTGCGGGCGGGAGTCTTGGACGCCACGCGAGCGTTCCTTGGCTTTGGTGAACTTGATGTCACAAGGCAGAAAAAATGATGGGCGGGTAAGAATTCTTCAGAACACCGCTCTACACGTCATGATTCGACCGACCTGCAGCGTAGGTTTGTCATGAAGGCTTTTTTCATTGGTCTCCTGATCGTTTCATCCCTCTCTGCTGATCCCATCGCCATTGGCTCGCGTCGCGAGTTGTTTGTGGATGATTTCCTCATCGAAAAACTCAGCGGCAAAGCCGAGCAGCGTCTGCATCAGCCGCAGCCGAAGGAGATCGCCATCACGCATGATGCGCCGTGGGAAGGCAGCGGCAGCGGGTATCACAGCATCTTCAAGGATGGCGACAAATACCGCATGTATTACAAGTCCTGGCAGCTCACCGTCACCGCACCGGGGAACGTGAACACGGGCGAGCATCCGCTCTTCACCTGCTACGCGGAGAGCGATGATGGCATCCATTGGCGGAAGCCGGAACTCGGTCTGCATGAGTTCAAAGGCTCGAAGGCCAACAACATCGTCATCCCGCATGGCAAGATGGGGAAGGTGAATCCCGATGGCGGGCATCCCGCGGTCTTCAAAGACGAAAACCCGGCCACGTCACCCGATGCGAAATACAAGGCCATCGTGCGCTCGAACTCGCCGAAGGGTCTGCTGGCTCTGAAATCGCCTGATGGCCTTCGTTGGTCGCCGATGGCGGATGCACCGGTGATCACGGATGGGGCGTTTGATTCACAAAACCTGGCGTTCTGGGATGCGGAGGCTGGTTTGTATCGCGCTTACTGGCGCTACTTCACGGAAGGCACCACGGATGAGAAGAACTGGAAGCCTTCCGGCCTCCGCGCCATCCGCACGGCCACCTCGAAGGACTTCATCACTTGGGAAAATCAGCATGACCTCTGCTACGTCGATTCACCCGGCGAGGCGCTCTACACCAATCAGGTGAAGCCTTATCATCGGGCTCCGCACTTGCTGCTCGGTTTTCCCACTCGCTACCTTGAGCGTGGCTGGTCCGAGAGCATGAGGGCACTGCCCGAGCGCGAGCATCGTGAATGGCGCTCGAAGGCCAGCGACCGCTACGGCATGGTCGTCACCGAAGGCCTCTTCATGGCCAGCCGCGATGGCGTGACCTTCAAACGCTGGAACGAAGCCTTCCTCCCGCCCGGCATCGAGCGGCCAGGCACCTGGAACTACGGCCATCAATACATCGCCTGGCACCCAGTCGAGACGAAGTCCGCGCTCGAAGGTGCGCCGAACGAACTCAGTCTCTATGCCACCGAAAGCTACTGGACGGGCAAGAGTAGCGAACTGCGCCGCTACACGCTTCGCCTCGATGGCTTCGTCTCCATCCATGCACCGATGAGCGGTGGCGAGCTGATCACCCAACCCATCACTTTCACTGGCAAGAAGCTCACCATGAACTTCGCCACCTCCGCCGCAGGTGGTTTGAAGGTCGAGATCCAAGACACAAAAGGCAAAGCACTGCCCGGCTTCTCATTGAGCGACTGTGAGGAGCACTTCGGCGACACGCTCGAACGCTGCGTCGTTTGGAAAAACGGCACAGATGTCAGCTCGCTCGCGGGGAAGTCGGTACGGCTGCGCTTCGCGCTGAAGGACGCGGATCTTTACTCGATCAAGTTTGAGTAGCCAGCGTGTGGCGGTGCTTTCGTCCGTTCAACAATGCGCCGATCCAAGTATAGCGCACCAGATATTCGTAGCTGACCAGCAGCAGCGCAAAGACAGCGCCGCAGACCAGCAAGAACTTCCATGCGGCAGCCAGCGGCCAGTCACGCACCCAAAGCTGCGCCGCGATGACGAGCGGCAGGTGCGCGAGATACATCCAGTAGGAGGCATCGGACAGATAGCGAATCCAGGGCCGCTCCTGCGACACGAAGCAACGAAACAGGCCCATCATCGCGGCGCTCATCATCCAGACGTAGATGACTTGAAGCAGGATGGCGATGCCGCGCAGATTTGCGCCGCCATAGGTTGTTGCGAGGCCGACAGGATAAACAACGAGCAGCGCAAGCGGCAGCATCAGCCACCAGCGGCGGCCCAGCCTTCCTTCGTGATCCTCGCTTTCAAAGTACAGCGCTCCATAGCCGAAAAAGAGGGCGTAGTAGGCCAGCAGATGCAGCGGCGGCAGAATGCTCGATGACGTGTCCGGGCCGAAATTCGGCATCTCGCGCCCCATGAACCATGCGGGGATCAAAGTGAGCGGAACCAACCAGAGATAACTCAGCGGAGAAGTCACCCAGCGACGCGGCGCAGTTTTCCATCCGATGCGATTGGTGAACCAAGCAAACACGGAAAAGCCCGCCACCATCCAGCAGAGGAACCACAGGAACCAAAGATGACTGAAAATCGGCATCTGTGTCAAAAACAGCCAGACCGCCAACAAAGGACGTGGTCTGGCTTCCTTCGCGTCTCCGCCGAGCATTTCACGCACTTCCGAGCGGCCCTTCGTGACAACTTCCCTCTCCACCGGCACTTTCATGATCTTGGTGATGAATTGCGTCACACCCCAGTCCACCAGCGTCGCATCCAGAGCTGTTTCACCTCGCTCGTTTTTCATCTTGGCATCAGCACCCGCCTTCAGCAGCTCGCGTGCGATGCTCGCGCGCCCCAGAAACGCCGCGCCGTGCAAGGCTGTGCCACCATCACGATTCGTGCGCTTGGCATCAGCACCTTGCTGCACCAGCAGCTTCACGACTTCATCGCGCCCGAACATGGCCGCGTAGCTCAGCGGCGTCACGCCCAGTACGGGATCAGGCGCGTTCACATCCGTGCCGTCATCCAGGAGGCGACGCACAAGGTCATGATCTCCTGACGCGCAGGCCTTCCACAAGGTCGGCGGCCCCTTTTCGGCACTTCTCTCCCCAGATCCTGCTGCGTCCGCACCAAGCCAGAACATCACCGGCACGATTGTCAGTGTGCCTAGCAGCAGCGGCAGAAACACCCGTCTCAACCGGTGTGCGATCACCGCCCGCAGTTCACGCCGCCGCCAAAGCATCGCCGTGAAGAAGCCGCTCAAAACAAAAAATAGCGGCATGCGAAAGCCATGCACGGCACTGGTGAGGATCTGAAACACACGACTCGTGTGTGAGTCCTGAACCATCCATGGCCCGCCCGTAAAGGATAGCGCCGCATGAAGAGCGATGCCCAGCAGCATCGCAAATGCCCTCAGAGCATCGAGATCGTGGCGGCGACTAGAAGTAGGCTGGAGATCCATGAAGGCCTACCTAAACGGCCCATGTAGCCCTGCGGTAACAGCTTTGTTTTACGGTGTCAGCCCGAGCAGCTTCAAACTGTCACGATGAATCATCGCCTCGATCTGCGTCATATCCAGACGCGGCAGCTTCGTGCCTTCCAGCATGTCGTTGAGTTTGCGGATACCGTCGATGCTCGCGTTCACCGTGGTGAAGGGGAAATCCGTGCCGAAAAGCAGCTTCTGCCACACGCCGTATTCCTGCGCGAGCATGAGTGAATTGTAGAGCTGCCACGGGCGGTAATGCAGCGCGCTCACATCCGCGAAGACGTTTTCGTGCTTTCGGATCGTCACGATGCATTCGCCTTCATAAGGATGTCCCAAATGAGCGAGAATGATCTTCATGCCAGGG
>CAXNGR010000339.1:0-5313 GCA_964201265.1 Verrucomicrobiaceae bacterium | reverse complement strand
ATCCTGCACGCCACCTGCGAGGGCGGGAAGTCGTGGCCGCTGGAGTTCAACCTCGTCAAAGATCATATCGGCGCGGCTTATTTCAAAGACTACAAGTGGGAAGGGCGCAAGCTCGTCACCGTGCCGCTCGGCGAAGGCCAGGTGGACCCGAAATACGGCGAAATGCTCATGAAAACCGGCTACAGCGGCCCGATCTCGCTGCACGTCGAGTATCTCGGAGGTGATCCGAAGGACGCGGCGGTGCTGAAAGGCTTCCGCGAGGCGCATCTGCGGGATATGAAGACGCTGCACAATTGGCTTGGCTGGGCGTGAAAATCACGTTCCCTTATGACCATGTGGAACGAGGATAAACTACTGTCTTATATTGCCGATCAAGCAGAGGAAAGTCTGACCCTTGATTACAAGGCTGCGAAGGCACTGGAAAAGAATGACCGTGCGAGAATCCAAATCGCCAAAGATGTCTCTTCCTTCGCGAACTCCGCAGGAGGCATCATCATTTACGGAATTTCTGAACATAAAGACGCGAGCCTGCAGCACCTGCCCGAACGCATTGACCCGATAGATCGAACTCAATTCTCAAAGGAATGGCTGGAGCACGTTATTTCCTCCATCCAGCCTCGCCTGGGAGATGTCATCATTCATCCTGTTCCATTATCCTCATCGGCCAACCATTGCTGTTATGTGGTCGAAATCCCGCCTTCATCCACGGCTCATCAGGCTTCGGATGGGAGATACTACAAGAGATACAATTTCGAATCTGTTCGTATGTCGGACTACGAGATTCGAGATCTGATGAATCGGAATCAAAGCCCCAAAGTGGATGCCAAAATGAGACTGAACGCTATTGATGTTTGGATGAGGGAAGAAGGCACGTTTGTTATTGATCTGACGAACACAGGCACAAAAGTGGCGCAGGATTATCTCGCTGTCGTCGAAATGCCAACAGCCATCAATGGGGTGAATCTCTGGTTCGATGATTCGAGCGAGTTACACACAAACCCCGAGGGGTTGAGTTGCTGGAAATTCAAATTGTCGCGCAGTTTGAACGGATCACCTCTTTTCCCGGAAGACACGGTGCGTTTGACAAAAAAAGTGCGCCTGGGTGGTCGATTAGAGGAAAAGCAAACCAAACGTCCTGTGCAATCAATCTCAGAAGTAACTCTCAAGGTCTATGCGGACAATATGAAGCCCCTGGCTAAGCGTGTTGAGGGATCAGGAATTTGGAATTCGTGGCACTGAAGCATCCCCTCTAATCTTGCTCAAAAACGCTGAGCTTGCGCAGCACCAAGTGCGCCCTACACTCGGCGCTCCCTTTCCCCCAAACGCATGAGCACCCACGTCAAACTTTACATTCCCGGTCCCGTCGAAGTTTCCCCTGACACCTACGCTGCGATGGCGCAGCCGATGATCGGGCATCGCGGCAAGGGATTCCAGGATCTGTATGCCGAGATCCAGCCGATGCTGCAGACGCTGTTTGGCACGAAGCAGCAGGTGTTTCTGAGCACTTCCTCGGCCTGGGGCGTGATGGAGGGTTCGATCCGCAATCTGGTGAAGAAAAAGGTGCTCAATTGCTGCAACGGGGCCTTCTCCGACAAGTGGCTGGACGTTTCGAAGCGCTGCGGCAAGGAAGCCGAGGCTTATCAAGTCGAGTGGGGCCAGCCGATCCTGGCGGCGGAGATCGACAAGCGCCTCGCCACGGGCGAATTCGACGCGGTGACCTTCATCCACAATGAAACCTCCACGGGCGTGCTCAGCCCCATCGCGGAGATCGCGGCGCTGAAGAAGAAGTATCCTGATGTGATGTTCATCACGGATTCGGTGTCCGGCTTCACGACGGTGCCGGTGAACTTCGACGAACTCGGCCTGGACGTGCTGCTCACGGGCAGCCAAAAGGCCTTCGCGCTGCCGCCGGGGCTGGCGCTGTTCACCGCCAGCGAGGCCGCCATGGCCCGTGCGGCGACGATCAATGACCGCGGCTACTACTTCGACTTCCTGGAGTTCAAGGCGAACGGCGAGAAGAGCATGACGCCCTCCACGCCGTGCATTTCGCTGATCTACGGCCTGCGCCATCAGCTCAACAAGATCTTCGCCGAAGGCGTGGACAACCGCTACGCGCGCCACGCCAAGCTCAACGGCATGGTGCATGAGTGGGTGCGCCGCAACGGCTTCGAGTTCTTCGCGCCGGAGGGTTACCGCTCCAAGTCGCTGACCTGCGTGGCGAACAACAAGGGCATCGACGTGGCGGCCTTCATCGGCCTGCTGAAGAAGAACCACAGCATGATCATCGACGGCGGTTACGGGAAGCTGAAGGGCAAGACCTTCCGCGTCTCGAACATGGGCGACGAGTCCGAGGCGAGCATCAGTACGGTGATCGCCGCGCTGGATGATTCGCTGGCGAAGCTGTGAGCCGACTGACAGCAGATCGGGCGTTGCCCACCCCAGGCATTCATGCCATCATCCGCCATGATTCTTGAGCAATTCCCAGAAGTGCGTTCTCTCTCATCGTCTGAGAAGCTGCTGTTTGTCTCAGAACTCTGGAACGACCTGGAGGAACATCCTTCAGAGGTTCCGGTGTCACGGGAGATACTCGCCGAGCTGGACCGGCGAATGGATCATTTCAAGCAGCACCCGGAGGAGTTCACCACCTGGGAAGCGGTGAAACAACGCATCCTGGGATCGGCCGCATGAAAGAACTGATTCTGCTGCTCCAGGCGGACATCGACATCCAGCAGGCTTACGAACGCTACGAGGACTATCAGAAAGGACGTGGCGTGTTGTTCATGCAGCAGTTGGATGTCGTGCTCGGCCTGCTGAAAAGACATCCAGAAAGCGGAGCACGCTACGCGCATCCCTACCGGCGCATGCTGATGCGCGATTTTCCGTTTGGTGTGTTCTATGACGTGCAGCCTACGCGGATCGTGGTGGTGACGATCACCGATCTGCGGCAAAACCCGTCCGTCATTCATCGCAAAGTCTTTGGCCCGGCATGACTTCTCCCACTGTGAAGCCTGCTTTTGGCGGATTAAAACATGCGCGAGGTGAATCTGGGCGCATTTTCAGACGTTCTACCCTCTGACATGGCCAAAACACTCCGCGCACTTCTCCCCCTCGTCATCTTGGCCGCCTGCGGCTGGTATGGCTGGTGGTTGATCACGCACAAACCGGAGATGAAGACGATGGAGACCAAGCCAGTGCTCGTGACGGTGGAGGGCATCACCTTGAAAAAGACGAGCTATCCGGTGCGCGTGGCCTCGCAGGGCGCGGTGCAGCCGCGCACGCGCAGCACGCTGCTGCCGGAGGTGGCGGGGATGATCACCGAGGTGAGCCCCTCTTTCCGGCCCGGCGGCTTTTTTGAGAAAGGTGAAGTGCTCATCAAGCTGGACCCCGTGGACTATGAAACCGCCGTGATGACCGCCAAGGCCGCTGTGGCGCTGGCGAAGGTCACTTTGGTGGAAGAAGAAGCGAAGGCCGAGCAAGCGCTTGAGAACTGGAAGGCTCTGGGCCGTCAAGGCGCACCGGGCGAGCTTGTCTCGCGCTCACCGCAGGTGGCGCGGGCGAAGGCCGATCTGGCCGCCGCTGAGGCACGCGTGGTGAAAGCGGAGCGCGATGCGCAGCGCACGATCATCCGTGCGCCGTATGCCGGGCAGGTTTTGGAGCAGGCCGTCGATGTGGGCCAATATGTCGGCCAGGGCACCACTTTGGGCCGCATTTTTGCCACGGACTTCGTCGAGGTGCGTCTGCCGCTGCCAGAACGTGAAAGTCAGCATGTGAAGCTGCCGGAGCGCTATCGCGATGCCAGTTCCGCGCTGCCAGCGGCAAAGGTGAAGCTGCGCACGACTGCCGCAGGCAAGAGCGTGATCTGGGAAGGACGCCTCGTGCGGGTGGAGAGCGCACTGGATGAAAGCACGCGCCAGACCACCGCCGTGGCTCAGATCGACAACCCCTTTTCCAAACGTGCGGATGGTGCGCCGCCGCTGAAGATCGGCCAGTTCATTGAGGCGGAGATCGAAGGCGAGGCGCTGGAGGATGTTTTCGTCATCTCCCGCTCCGCCGTGCGCGCGGGCGATGAGATCATCCTCATCACGCCGCAAAACACGTTGAAGCGCATGTTTGTGGAGCCGGTCTTCGGCACCAGCCAGCACATCGTTGTCTCCTCTGCCACTGCCGCCAAGGCTCCAAAACAAGGTGACGTGCTCTGCCTCACACCGATCCCCTTCCCGGCGGACGGAGCGCGGGTGAATCCCATCATCGACGGAATGCCGCCGAGCGAACAAGTCGCCGATCAGAAGAAGCCAGAGAAGAAATCCGCGATGCTGGTGCCAGAGGCCAAACCGTTGCCGTGACAGGCTTCTGACAAAGCTGTTACGAGGCCAGACTAAATCTGGCATGAGGGATGCTTTGAGAGTGGGTGGATGGAACCGACCCGCATCATTCCCATATCAAGCGCCCGCACCGGCTCTGGCGCGCAACCCAGCAACATCGTGCGTATGGAACCTGATCCCGGCCTCATCAAAATGGAGTCTGCCCAGGGACGCGAGTCCGTCTCCGGCGGCGACTCAGAATCCGCCCAGCGTTTCGCAGGCGAGGTAAAATACGGCGGTAACTACGCGGACAAGCTGGTCGAGACCCTGGGCATGCGCCGCCTTGAAATCGCCATCGTGGAAGACCGTGAGGGGCAAACTTCCATCAGCGCCGGGCAGCAGGCCGGAAACTGGCACGGCGTGGTCAGCAGCAATCGCCGCTCCATCCGGCAAGTGCGCGAGTCGCTGGCGCGCTGAGTTTTTTCTTTCCAACCATGAGTTTGAATTCTGCCATCACTGCGGCCGCCTCGCTGCAACGCCTCGACGGAGTCGCGGGCGTCATGCTTTTCAAAGGCCGCCACACCATCCACCGGCAGATGCCTTTCTCAGACACCCGTGCCGAGGAGCTGCGTGAGATCATCAGCCAGATGCTCGATGGCTACCGGCAGGTGCGGCGGAAGATCCGCCAGATCTACCTCGAATTTGACGGCGGCGTGCTGCTGGCCGTGGTACAGGACGAGTCAGTGATGCTGTTCTTCCTAACTTCAAGAGCCGATGCCGATCTGGCTGCCAGCGCCGCCTCGGTGATGCTGAACGATCACGCCAGCATCCTGAGCATCACTTCCTCCGATGCCCAGCCCGTTTCACGTCATGCAGACGGCATCGAGGAACTCGTCGTCACCAGTCCTCGCGCCCTTTCCCAGATCACCGAAAAAGCCGAGCCCACCGTGAACCAGTGGGGCGCGGTGCGGAAATGCGTGGAAGGCGTGCTCGGGAAGGTCATGGGCCGGGC
>CAXNGR010000338.1:0-5325 GCA_964201265.1 Verrucomicrobiaceae bacterium | reverse complement strand
AGCGCTTCCATGACGAAGAGCTTTTCCCGCAGGGGGAGTTCGTGATGTGCTTGGAGCGAGATCATGGTCGATGCTATGCGGAAAGCCATTCGAGGTCAATACGCCGCATGGCCCGGCGTGCGGGCAAAGGGGATGACATCGCGGATGTTCGGTACGCCAGTGACGAACATGAGGAGGCGCTCGAAGCCGAGGCCGTAACCGGCGTGCGGGACGGTGCCGTAGCGGCGGAGGTCGGCGTACCAGGAGTAGTTCGCGGGATCGAGGTTTTGGGCAGCCATGAGGGCTTCGAGGACGTCGAGCCGCTCCTCACGCTGGCTGCCGCCGACGATTTCGCCGATGCCGGGCACGAGCAGGTCCATGGCGGCGGCGGTTTTGCCGTCGTCGTTTTGGCGCATGTAGAAGGGTTTGATGCCCTTGGGGTAGTTGAAGATGGTGACGGGGCCTTGGACGTGCTCTTCGGCGAGGAAGCGCTCGTGCTCGGTTTGCAGGCCTTCCCCCCAGACGACGGGGTTTTCGAAGCTGCGGCCGGATTGGAGCAAAATATCGACGGCGTCGGTGTAGCTGATGCGCTCGAAGGGTTTCGCCAACGTTTGCTGGAGACGGGCGACGAGTTCTTTGTCGATGAACTTGTTGAAGAACTCGAGTTCGTCCGGGCACTCG
This sequence comes from Verrucomicrobiaceae bacterium, assembly GCA_964201265.1. Lineage (GTDB taxonomy): Bacteria > Verrucomicrobiota > Verrucomicrobiia > Verrucomicrobiales > Verrucomicrobiaceae > Prosthecobacter. The sequence goes on along the minus strand of CAXNGR010000338.1, from coordinate 4,665 downwards.
TCAAACATGGCCTGGACGAGGTAGCGCACCTGTTCTTCGGCGAGTGTCATGTCATCAAAGAGATCGTAGAAGGCCATCTCGGGCTCGATCATCCAGAACTCGGCGGCGTGGCGGGTGGTGTTGCTGTTTTCGGCGCGGAAGGTGGGGCCGAAGGTATAGATGTTGCCGAGGGCGCAGGCGAAGGCCTCGCCTTGAAGCTGGCCGCTGACGGTGAGGTAGGTGGGGCGACCAAAGAAGTCCTGCTCGGGCTTCGTCGGCGTGTTTGGCTTCAGCGTGGTGACTTGAAACATCTCCCCTGCCCCTTCGCAGTCGCTGCTGGTGATGATCGGCGTGTGGACGTAGAAGAAGCCGCGCTCCTGGAAGAAACGATGCACGGCGTAGGCCATCTTGCTGCGCACACGGAAGACGCTGCCGAAGAGGTTCGTGCGCGGCCGCAGATGGGCGATGGTGCGGAGGAACTCAGGCGTGTGGCCTTTCTTTTGCAGCGGATACGTTGCGTCCGCCTCACCGACGATGCGCAGTTCCTTTGCCTGCATCTCCCATTTCTGCCCAGCGGCGGGAGAAGCGATCAAATCGCCCGTCACTTCGACGGATGCGCCGGTCAAAATGCGCGGCAACAGCTCGGCGGAGGCCAATCCGGCATCGACAACGACTTGCAGGCCCTTGAAGCACGAGCCGTCGGTGATTTCGAGGAAGGAGCAGGCCTTGGAGTCGCGCTTGGTGCGCACCCAGCCGCGAGCGATGATGCTGGAGCGCGGCGATTCGGAATGGATGAGGTCTTTGATCGTGTCGAGGGCCATGGGCGGAAAGCTACAAGGCACAACGCATGGAGCAAGGAGCTTGGAAAGCCTGCGGCAATCTTCTCTGCAGCAGCGCCTCAGCCAGCGTCATCGCCTTCCTCGCCGTGGCCTTCCTCGGCCATGCGCTGGATCGTGCCGCCAAGGAGCTCGATGTAGCCGTTCACATCCATGCTTTCGGGTTCCGGATCGCCGCGCACGGCATAGAGCCAGCCCTGCTCATACGGATCGCTGCGCACGATGCAGGCATCCTGCTTGAGGAGCGGGTTGCCGCCGGCAAAGGCGCCGTTCATCACGCAATAGACGTCCGAGGCTGCCTTGAAGCCCTCGACCCAGCCGATGTTGTCACCTGGGGTGACTTTGGCCCCGTCACCAGGCTTCCAATCGCAATCCACCAGCTCGCCGAGCATGCGCGTGGCGAACTTGGTGAAGCCGACGCGCCACAAATTCGATTCACCCTCGACTGGTGCCATCCAGTAGTGCGAGCGCGAGTAGCGGAAGGTGTCAGGGAAACGAGCGGAGAAGCGGGCGTGCTTGAAGCGGACGAAGTTCAGCGGCATGAGGTGGAAGGAAGAAGGGGTGACGGCAGATGGGTCAAGAAGTCAAAGGTCAAGGAGTGGTCAAGTGTCGGGCGTTCGCAAGCACGACTCTTGACGGCTTTAGCCGCCTTGACCTTTGACGGCGCAGCCACCTTGACCGCGCAGCGCTACCCGCGACGACGCAGGCCGACGAACGCCAGCGCCACACCCACGACTGTATGCACGCCGAGCATGATCATCGCCAGATTCGGGGCGGCGAACCACGTCTTCACGAACTGGTCGATGGGATCGAAGAAGGGCGTCTTTTGCAGTGTGTCGATGATGCCGGACCAGCCGTAGTGCGCCGTGATGAAGGGATGCACCACATGGCCGAGCGCCTGAGGGAAGCCGAGCAAAGCACCGCAGAGAATCACGTTCGCGCACAGCAGCGTGAGTGAAATGCTATGAGCACGCTCAGGAGTGCTGGAGTTGGCCGAAATGCCGAGGCACAGGGCGGCAAATGCGGTTCCTGAGAGGGCAGGCAGCAGCAGCTTTGCTCCCTGAGCTCCAGGCAGGCCGCCGGAGACGATTTCGAGAAACATCTCCATCCAGATGCTCTGCACCAGGATGATTGGCAGCATGAACAGGATCGATCCGAGCAACCATGCGCCCGGCGTCACTCCGCCGATGCGCTCGCGCTCATAAATCGCCCGCCGTGCCGCGATCTCCCGCGCTCCGAGCCGCACGGCCATGAACAGCACGAGCAGGATCTGGATCAGCACGATCATGGATACCGTGTGCGAAGCAGGCCAGAGCACCTCCGGTGTTGTGACTCCCTTCGCCGCCTCAGCGACGAGCTTTTTGTTCGGCCACAGCAGCATCACAGCGACAAGCGGTCCGCCCGCCAGCAGCGAGGCGTGGGTGATCCACTCCCGCGGCGTGCGCCGCAGCAAGGACCAGCGACGCTTCAACAAATGCTGCGCCTGACTGAACGTTCCTGGCAGCGGAATGATGGGGCGCACCTCGATTTCGGCGGGCTTTTTCTTTTCCTCCACATCGTCCTCGCCGCGTTGCTTCATCACGATGGTGCGATCGGCGTCACCGGGATCTTCTTCAGCAGGAGAGAGTTCCTCAGCTTTCGCGCCCAGCTTGAAGGCGGCATAGTAGGAGTCGCGGTGCTTCATCCACGAGTCGCCCCAGCGCTGCGCGGGTCGCTTCGCCAGACGCGCATAGACTTCGTCATAGGTCGGCACAGTGAAGTAGTGCGGGATCGCGCGTGCCGGGCCGTGGAAGGCCACATACCCCTCGTGCAGCACCACCACCGTGTCGTAGGCGCTCAGATTGGACAGGGCATCCGTCGCGTGAATGACGATGCGGTCCGGCCGGTCACAGGCCACCAGCTTGAGCAGCGCCTCAAACTCACGCTCGCTGCGCACGTCCAGGCCCACGGTGAAATCATCGCACAGCACGATCACCGGGTCCGCCACCAAGGCCAGTCCGAGCTTCAGCCGCCGCCGTTGCGGCAGCGCCAACTCCGAAGTACGCTCCGTAGCGATGTTTTCCAGCCCCACCGTCACCAGCACATGCGACACGCGGGAGAGCATCTCGTCCTTCGTGCGGCATGCGCCGCGCAGCAGTGCCGCGCTGATGAGGTTTTCACGCACCGTGAGGTGGTCGATCAGGCTGTCGTCACCGGAGGGCACCCAGCCGAGCTGGTTCGGATAAAGCGGCTGTTTCAGCAAATCGCGCCCGCGTAGGGTGATCTCACCGGCCTCGGGGTCGGTCAGACCGGCCAGGATGCGCAGCAGCGTCGTCTTGCCGCTGCCAGAAGGCCCGATCACCGCCAAAACATGACCGCCCGGTGCCATGAAGCTGACCTGTTCCAGCACGCGCAGCGGTTCCTTGTGCTTGCCGGGGACAACGTGGGAGAGATTGTTGAGTTCGAGCATAAAAACTCATCTAAGCCGTTCCCCCCGAAAGAGCAAAGATCAAAATTCAGCCTTCCCTTCCCCGGCCCGCGCTTTATTTCTCGTTCCATGTCTCCCATCCTCCAAGTCCACCCCTCCGACGATGCCCTCGTGGCCCTGCGCGACCTCGAAGCCGGAGCCGTCGTCGCCCTGAACGGCCAGAACTGGACGCTGCGCGAAAAGATCCCCGCCAAGCAGAAATTCGCCGCGCATGACTTCGCCGTGGGCGACCTCGTCACCATGTATGGCGTCACCGTCGGCAAAGCCACGCAGCCCATCGCAGCGGGAGCGCTCATTCACACGCACAACGTCGTTCACGCCACCTCCGCCTTCAGCGGCAAGCAGAGCGACTACACCTGGACGCCGCCCGATGTCTCAAAGTGGCAAAACCGCACCTTCAACGGCTTCAAGCGTTCCCACGGCCCTGCGGGCACCGCGAACCACTGGATCGTCATCCCGCTCGTCTTCTGCGAAAACCGCAACCTCGCCTTCATGCGCGAGGCGCTCACCCGCAGCCTCGGCTACGGCAAAACCTCGCCCTATGAGCAGTTCGCGCATCGTTTGGTGCAAATGCAGCGCGAAGGCGCGTCCAGGGCGCAAATCGAGGCCGCCATGCTCGAAGCGGAAACCTCCGCCGCCACCGCCCGCGTCTTCAAGAACATCGACGGCGTGAAGTTTCTCGAACACGGCCTCGGCTGCGGCGGCACGCGGCAGGATGCGCAGGCGCTGTGTCGATTGCTGGCCGGATACATCAACAGCTCCAACGTCGCCGGAGCCACCGTGCTCAGCCTCGGCTGCCAACACGCGCAGGTCAGCCTGCTGGAGCAGGAACTCGCCGCGTTTTATCCGCAGATGAATAAGCCGCTGCTCATCTACGAGCAGCAGAAGAGCAAGTCCGAGCGCGACATGATGGCGAACGCCATCCGCGACACCTTCCTCGGCCTCGCCACCGCGAATGAGCAGACGCGCGAGCAATGCGCCCTCAGCAATCTCATCATGGCCGTCGAATGCGGCGGCAGCGACGGCTTCTCCGGCATCTCCGCCAATCCCGCCATCGGCCACACGGCCGATCTTCTCGCCGCGCTCGGCGGTTCTCCGGTGTTGAGCGAGTTTCCCGAACTCTGCGGCGTCGAGCAAAGCCTCAGCGACCGCTGCGTCACCGCCGCGCTCGCCGACAAATTCGTCGGCCTCATGCGTGCGTATGAAGGCGCAGCCCAGGCCTGCGGTTCCGGCTTCGATGCCAACCCAAGCCCCGGCAACATCCGCGACGGTCTCATCACCGACGGCATCAAGTCCGCCGGTGCGGCCAAAAAAGGCGGCACCAGTCCCATCGTCGATGTCCTCGACTACGCCGAGCCCATCCGCCAGCACGGCGGCCTCACG
>CAXNGR010000337.1:0-5330 GCA_964201265.1 Verrucomicrobiaceae bacterium | reverse complement strand
CCGACGCTCGTTGAAGAGCGATAGGGTTTCACCCCATCGTAAAGCTGCCGCCGGGCTTTACCTTGGACGGGTTGGATGGTGCTGCCGCGTTTGGCGGGACGCCGTCTGTTCCTCCTCCTGATGATAGCTGCTGCGCCACAAAATCTCCTCGCCGTCCTTGATCTCGCATTTGCTGGAATCCTCAAGGCACGCGAGGATCACACCCCGCAGCTCGTCCTGCTCGAGGTCGGCACCATCACGACCGTATCGACCGGCATCGCCACCGTGGCCGGGCTTCCAGGGGCGGGGTATGAGGAGTTGCTTGAGTTTCCTGGAGGCGTGTTCGGCATCGCTTTCAACGTGGATGAGCACGAGATCGGCGTCGTCTTGCTCGGTGACTACGCACATCTCCATGCTGGGGATGAAGTGAAACGAACGGGCCGCGTGATGGATGTGGCGGTGGGTGAAGGTCTGCTTGGCCGCGTCATAGATCCGCTGGGGCGTCCGCTTGATGGCAACGCGGCCGTCGCTTCCGAAAAACGTCTCCCCATCGAGCGCCCCGCCGCTCCGATCATGGATCGCGCACCCGTGAGCGAGCCGCTGCAAACCGGGCTGAAAGTGATCGATGCGCTCATTCCCATCGGACGCGGGCAGCGCGAGTTGATCCTCGGCGACCGACAGACCGGCAAGACCGCCATCGCCATCGACACCATCTTAAATCAACGCGGCAAAGACATGCTCTGCGTGTATTGCGTGATCGGCCAGCGGGCCTCGGCAGTGGCAAAAGCCGTGGCCGTTTTGAGCGAAAATGGCGCGATGGAATACACCGTCGTCGTCGTGGCAGAGGGCAATGATCCGCCCGGCCTGGCCTACATCGCACCGTATGCAGCGACCAGCATCGCGGAGCATTTTATGGAGGCAGGTCTCGATGTGCTGATCGTGTATGACGACCTCACGCAACACGCCCGCGCCTACCGCGAGCTGTCACTCCTGCTGCGCCGTCCACCTGGGCGCGAGGCCTTTCCTGGCGACATCTTTTACATCCACTCGCGCCTGCTGGAACGCGCCACGCATCTCCGCAAAGAACTCGGCGGCGGCTCGCTTACAGCGCTGCCGATCATCGAGACCGAAGCGCAGAACATCTCCGCTTACATTCCCACAAACCTCATCTCCATCACCGACGGGCAGATCTATCTCTCGCCCGAACTCTTCGAACTCGGCGTGCTGCCCGCCGTCGATGTCGGCAAGTCGGTGTCGCGTGTCGGCGGCAAGGCCCAGCGCAACGCCTACCGCGCCGTCGCGGGCGATTTGAAGCTCGCCTACGCACAGTTTGAAGAACTCGAAACCTTCGCCCGCTTCGGAGCGCGACTGGATGAAGACACACGCAAAACCATCGAGCACGGCCGCCGCATCCGCGCCTGCCTCAAGCAGCCGGAGTTCGCCCCGGTATCCGTTCCTGCGCAGATCGCCGTGCTGCTGGCTTTGACGGCGGGCTTCTTTGACAAAGTGCCGCTGGATGAAATTGCCGCTGCTGAAGAAACCGTCATCAAAGCGGCAGCCAGCATCCCGGCGGAGGTGCTGGCGCGATTTGAAACGGCCGACAAGCTCAGTGATGAGGATCGGCAGACGATTATTGAAATCGCTCGTCAGGCACTTGAAGCCTTGGAGGCCAAAAAGGAGAAAGCATGAGCGAAACCACCGCCAGTCTCCGCCGCAAGATCAGCAGCGCCGGCGATCTCCAATCCGTCGTCCGCACCATGAAAGCCCTGGCAGCGGCAAGCATCGGGCAATATGAGAAATCCGTGAGCGCACTGGGTGACTACTCGCGCACCGTGGAGCTGGGCTTGAGTGCATTCTTTCGAGCGAATGAATCCCCCGCAGCCATGGTGAAACAAAATGCTGATGCTGGGGCAATCAGTGCCGTCGTCTTCGGTTCGGACCTAGGTCTGGTCGGCCAGTTCAACGACGTGGTGACTGATTTCGCCCTGAAGACGCTCGCCTCGCTGCCGGGGCAGGCCCAAATCTGGGCCGTCGGCGAGCGCGTGCATGCGCGACTCACCGATGCTGGACAGTCACCGACGCGCCTTCTCACCGTTCCGAACTCGGTGCGCAACATCACGCCGCTCATCGGGCAGATCCTCATCGAGCACGACGCACAGCAGAATACAAGCGGGCTCCACCTTTTCTACAATCGCCCCGCCTCCCGCGCGGGTTACGAGCCCGTCCATCAGCGGCTTCTCCCTCTGGACGAAAGCTGGCGTCGTAAGCTGGCCGGGCTTTCCTGGCCGACCCCATGCTTGCCCGAGGTGATGGGTGGCAGGGCCAGCCTGAGGGCGCTTCTCCGCGAGCATCTTTTTGTCTCTCTCTTCCGCGCCTGCGCCGAATCACTCGCCAGCGAAAACGCCAGCCGGCTCGCGGCGATGGAGCGTGCGGATCGCAACATTGACGAACTGCTGAAAGACCTCAACGCCAGCTTCCACCGCCTGCGCCAAAGTGGCATGGATGCCGAGCTGTTCGACGTGATCTCAGGTTTTGAGGCGCTAAATCGCTGATTCCAAGCCCGGCGAATTGAACGCAAAATTGGAAGTGGATTACGACGCGACATCTCATCTCTGGACGACACACTTATAATCTCATGAAACACGCTCCTTTCCACCGCATCCTGCCTTGGGGTATAAAGGCGGCCAACTCATCGCACTGAAATGAGCCGAGGCCCACTCAACTTGCTCATCGACATGCTCGCCGGCGCGTGCCTGTTGACCATGGTGGCCACCGGCTATGTGCTGCGCTTTCCGCTACCGCCAGCCAGGAACCACACGCATGAGCTGTGGGGCTTGTCGCGGTATGAATGGGGTGCCATCCATTCCTGGGCCAGCCTTGGTCTGCTACTCGTCCTGATCATTCATTTGGTCCTCCACTGGGACTGGATCGTTTCGATGATCCGCCATCGCTTCGCTTGCTTTCAAGGCGGCGGTGAAAACGCTGGCCGACATGCTGGTTTGGTGGCGATGGCGGTGCTCGTCGCTCTCGCCGCGTTGTTTGCTCTGGCGACTCATTTCGGCGTGCGCCCGAGAGAGGTGCCACTGCATCCCCTCAACGAGCTGCCGGGCCGCCCATCCGCTGCAACCATCGCCCCCAATCCACCCAGTGAGAGCACGGTGGATTTCTGGAAGGAGATCATGCCAGTGTTTCAAGCGTCCTGCATCGAGTGTCATGGACCCACGAAGCAGACCTCTGGTTTCCGTGCGGACCAGCGTGAGAACTTCTTTTCTCCTCGTAGTGGAGCGCCACTAGTCGTGCCAGGTGACGCGGCAGGAAGCCGGCTCCTGGACATCGTCTCCGGAAAGCAGCCAGGCATGAAAGCCGCTGCGGCGCATCAACTGCCGCCAGATAAGATCCAGTTATTAAAGACATGGATCGAGTCAGGCGCCGACTGGCCCACGAGATAGCTTCAACCTTCGCCCTCGAAAAATCCCATGAAACACAGCTTCCCCCGCCGCATCTTGCCATGGCTCCTCGCGGCAGGAATCGCGGGCTTCGCAGTTTATAAGCTCAAAGTTAAACCTGCTCAGGTGATCGTGCCGAAGGTAACTCAAAGCGAGGTTGCCAACGAAGTCATGGGCACGGGCACGCTGGAGGCGCGGGTGAAGACGACGGTGAGCGCACGCATTCAGGAACGGTTGGCGGAGGTGCTGGTGGATCAGGGCGACATGGTGAAGGCGGGGCAACTGCTCGCACAACTGGATGATGCGGAGATCAAGCAGCAGGTGGCCATCGCGGAGGCGACGCTGGCGGCGGCGCGACAAACAGCGGAGCGCGTGAGCGCGGATCTGGCGCGTTCGGAAGCGGTGCTGGCGCAGGCGCGGCTGGATCACAAGCGCTTGATGGGCCTGCTGGCCTCCAACGCGGTCTCGCAGACGGACACGGACAAAGCGGTCGAGGCGCTGCATGTGGCGGAGGCGGATTTGAAGCGGTCGCACGCGGCCATCGCGGAGGCGCAGGGTCAGGTGCTGGTGGCGGAGAAGACGCTGCTGTATCGTAAGGAGCAGATGGCCTTCACGCAGATTCACGCGCCTTACGACGGGCTCATCATCCGGCGTGATCGCGATCCGGGCGACATGCTGGTGCCGGGCGGAGCGCTGATGGAGATCATCTCGCTGGATGAGATCTGGGTGAGCGCGTGGGTGGATGAAACGGCGATCTCCAAAGTCGCGGCGGGACAAAGGGCACGCATCGTTTTCCGCTCGGAGAGCGACAAGAACTATCCCGGCGTGGTGTCGCGCATCGGGCGCGAGACGGACCGCGAGACACGCGAGTTCCTCGTCGATGTGCGCGTGAACGAGCTGCCGAAGAACTGGACCATCGGCCAGCGAGCGGAGGTTTACATCCAAACGGAGCAGGCACGGCCATGAACCTCGCCATCCGCGACATCCGGCACAATGTGGGCCGTTTTGTGTTCACCACGGTAGGCATCGGGCTGCTGCTCATGATCGTGATGGGCATGGGTGGCATCTATCGCGGACTCATTCATGAGGCCACGCTGCTCGTGGATCGCGTGGGCGCGGATCTGTGGGTCGTGCAGGGCAGCACGCGCGGGCCGTTTGCGGAGATCTCGCGGATTTCAGCCAGCCTGGAGGATCGCGTGCGCGCGGTGCCGGGCGTGGCGAGAGCGCGGTGTTTCGTGTCGCACACCATCCAGCGTGTGCATGGCGGCAGGCCGCTGCGCATGGTGGTGCAGGGGCTTTCGTGGCCGGATGATCGTGGCGGATGGATTCCGCTCGTGGCGGGGCGCGCACTGCGGCAGGCGCATTATGAAATGATCGCCGATGTGTCGCTGCGGCTGCCTCTGGGCGAAAAAATCACGCTGGGCAAAGACGCGTATGAAGTCGTGGGACACACGCAGGGCATGGTCGGCTCCAGCGGCGATGGGCTGGCGTTTTTCACCGTGAGTGATGCGCTGGCGATTCAATTCGATGTGCCAGGCGAGGCCGTGCGACTGGAGCGCGCCGCACGTCGTGCGCGATTGGAAAACATCGAGATCGGCCGCTTGCAGCCGCTGTTGCTCGACCGCGCGGCTGGGCCATCGGGCAGCATTCCCGCGCTGTCGAAACCACAGGTCAGCGCCGTGCTCGTCACCTTGCATCCGGGCGCGGATGACGCCGCCGTGCGTGCCACGCTGGGCAACTGGCCGGACATCACGGTGTATTCCACGCAGGAGCAAAAGGATCTGCTGCTCTCCGGCATGGTGGACAAGGCGAAGCGGCAGCTCGGGCTCTTCCGCGTGCTGCTCATCATCATTTCCACCATCATCATCGCGCTCATCATTTACACGCTCACGCTCGACAAGATCC
>CAXNGR010000336.1:0-5335 GCA_964201265.1 Verrucomicrobiaceae bacterium | reverse complement strand
GGGCATCCTCGCTGGCGAAGGGAATTTTGCCCTGAAAATGGCAGCAAAAGCCGCCTTTCCGCATTTGCACTCAGAGCGAAAGGGCGCATTCTGCCAGCCCCCCCCATCATGAGTGCCACATTGCCGTACCGCGCCAACGCGGATTTCCTCGAGTCCAAGTACGTGGACTGGAAAAAAGACCCTGGTTCCGTTGAACCGCTATGGTCGTCGTTTTTTGAAGGTTTTGAGCTGGGCATGGCCCGTCTCGCCACCAAAGCGGAAGCCGCTGGCGCACCGCTTTCCGAAAAAACGCTGAACTTCCGCATGCGTGTCACGAACACGCTGCACAATTTCCGTGCTCTCGGCCACACCGCCGCGCATCTCGATCCTCTCGACCCAGAAGGCCCGGAAATCCCAGCGCTTACTCCGGCAGGCCTCGGCTTCACGGCGGACGAACTGGAGGAGGAGGTGCAGACGCACATGTTCCGCAGTGGTCAGCCCATGAAGCTCAAGACGATGCTGGCCGAGCTGCGTCGTATTTACTGCGGAAAGACGGGTTTTGAGTTCATGCACATCCACCACCCGGAAGTGCGTGCTTGGTTGCTGGACCGAGTGGAGGGCCGTGATCTCGTTTCGCAGCCTGCGGCGAAGGATCAGATCGACGCGCTGCGCTGGCTGCTGGAGGCGGAGACCTTTGAGCGCTTCCTGCACCGCCGTTTCGTCGGCCAGAAGCGTTTCTCCGTGGAAGGCGGCGAGTCGATGCTCGTGGCGCTGGAAACGATCCTGGAAGGCATGCCTGCCACCGGGGGCAAGGAAATCGTGCTGGGCATGGCGCACCGTGGCCGCCTCAGCGTGCTGGCGAATTTCCTGCGCAAGCCACTGGAGTTCCTGTTTTACGAATTCAGCGAGAATTATGTGCCGAACATGGTCTCCGGCGATGGCGACGTGAAGTACCACCTTGGCTTTGAAACCGTGCGGCAGACCAGCGGCGGAGATTCCATCGGGGTGATGCTCGCCCCGAACCCGAGTCATCTGGAGGCTGTCGATCCCGTCGTCGAAGGCATGGCGCGCGCGCGCCAGCGTGCCCTGGGGGACACGAAGGACCGCAAAAAAGTCATTCCGGTGCTCATTCATGGCGACGCGGCCTTTGCGGGCCAAGGCCTTGTGGCCGAGGTGCTGAATCTTTCGCAGCTTCCCGGCTACCGCACCGGTGGAACGATCCACGTCATCGTGAACAACCAGATCGGCTTCACCACGATGCCGGAGGATGCCCGCAGCTCCGATTACTGCACGGATGTGGCCAAAATGATCGAGGCTCCGGTTTTCCATGTGAACGGCGACTGCCCGATGGAAGTCATGGCCGCCACGAGGCTGGCGCTTGAATTCCGCCAGACTTTCGCCCGTGATGTCATCCTCGACATCGTGTGCTACCGCCGCCACGGCCACAATGAAACGGACGAGCCCGGCTTCACTCAGCCAAACATGGCACGCTCCATCGCTGCGCATCCCTCCACCGCGACGCTCTTCCGACTCGATCTCGCCAGCCAAGGCGTGCTTGATGAGGCAGGCGCTGCCGCACTGCAACGCGAGCTGGAAGATGAACTGGAGCAGGGAATCACCACCCTCGCTGAAAAAGACAAGACCGCCGAGGGCGGCAATCCTTTTGAAGGCAGCATGGCGATGCCGCAGCCTGCCTATGATTACAATCCGGTGCAGACCGGGGTGGAGTTGAAAAACCTCAAGAAAGTCGGCGAGCGTCTGCTCGAAGTGCCAGAGGGCTTCAATCTGCACCCCACGATCTCGAAACGCTTCCTCGCGGCCCGCAAAAAAGCCATCGAGAGCGGCGAAGGCATCGACTGGGCCTACGCCGAGTCTCTGGCCTTCGGCACACTCCTTACCGAAGGCCACGGTGTGCGCCTCAGCGGCCAGGACGTGCGGCGTGGTACCTTCAGCCAGCGCCACAGCGTGTTTTATGATTCCCAAACACGCGAGCGGCACATCCCGCTGAACAACCTCCAGGCCGAGCAGGGGCGCTACTGCGTCTATAATAGCTTGTTGTCCGAGGCTGCCGTGCTCGGCTTCGACTACGGCTACTCCCTGCTCGCTAGTAACCTGCTGGTCTGCTGGGAGGCACAGTTTGGCGACTTCGTGAATGGAGCGCAGGTGATCATCGATCAGTTCATCGCTAGCGCGGAGAGCAAGTGGCAGCGCCCGAGCCATGTGACGCTGCTCCTGCCGCACGGCTACGAAGGGCAGGGTCCCGAGCACTCCAGCGCCCGTTTGGAACGCTTCCTGCAGCTCTGTGCGGGTGGTAACATGCAGGTCTGCAACTTCTCCACGCCCGCACAGTATTTCCACGCACTGCGTCGCCAGCTCAAACGCAGTACTCGCAAGCCGCTCATTGTCATGACGCCGAAGAGCCTGCTGCGTCATCCGAAGTGTGTCTCCAAGCTCAGCGAGATGGCTGAGGGTACCACCTTTAAAGAAGTGCTCGATGACGACCAACTCCTCGCACCGCCGGAGCGCATCACGCGTCTCATTCTGTGCAGTGGCAAGGTGTACTACGACCTGTTGGAGTTCCGCGCCGAGACCAAGATCAAAAACGCCGCCATCATTCGCATTGAGCAGTTGTACCCGCTCAACTACGAGATGCTGAAGGAGATCGTGGCGAAGTACCCGCGTGCGCAGAAGAAATGGATCTGGTGCCAGGAGGAGCCGCGTAACATGGGAGCTTTTTACTACATCCGCCCGCGTCTTGAGGAGCTGTCCAACCACAAGCTCCGCTATGCCGGACGTGAACGCAGTTCCAGCCCCGCCGCAGGATCCAAGGCCATCCACACGCTCGAACAGGAGCATCTGGTCGAGGCCGCCTTCAATTCCTGATCTCACTTAACGCAAGCTTTTCCCAAAAACACCCCGTCATGCCCGCAGACATCAAAATTCCCGCACTCGGCGAATCCGTCGCCGGAGGTCAGATCGCCAAATGGCACTTCAAAGAAGGCGACTTCGTGAAGGTCGGCGACATCTTGCTCACCCTCGAAACCGACAAAGTCGCCGCTGAAGTGACAGCCGAGGCTAGCGGTGCGCTGCACATCGGCAAGCAGCCGGGTGATGACGTGGAAGTCGGAGCCGTCGTGGGTCAGATCGACGAATCCGCCGCCGCCCCTGCTGCCAAGGCTCCCGAACAGCCGAAACCTGCTCCTGCGGCCGCTCCAGCCCCGGCACCAGAGCCGAAACCGAGCAACATCACCGAATTCAAGGTCGTCCCGAAGCCTGAGCCGGCCCTGGAGCCTGCCGCGAAGGCACCTGCAGCACCTGAAGGCCGCGTGACGCGCAAAAAGATGAGCCCGCTGCGCAAAAAGATCGCTGACCAGCTTGTCAGCGCCCAGCGCACCGCCGCCATCCTGACCACCTTCAACGAGTGTGACATGAGCAACGTTATGGCTCTGCGTTCCAAGCTCCAGGATGCGTTTGTGGCCAAAAACGGCGTGAAACTCGGTTTCATGAGCTTCTTCATCAAAGCCGTCGTCGAGGCGCTCAAGGCCGTGCCGCAGATCAATGTGCGCGTCGAAGGCGAGGAGATCGTGCAGCAGCACTATTACGACATCGGTGTCGCCGTGGGGACGGAACGCGGTTTGATCGTGCCAGTTCTGCGTGACGCGGATCAGAAGTCCTTCGCCGAACTCGAAAAAGACATCCTCGGCTACGCAGCGAAGGCCAAGGAAGGCAAAATTCAAGTCAGTGACCTTACCGGCGGTGTGTTCACCATTTCCAACGGCGGTGTGTATGGCTCTCTGCTCAGCACACCGATCATCAATCCGCCTCAGAGCGCGATTTTGGGTATGCACAGCATCCAGCAGCGGCCCGTTGCCGTGGACAAGCAAGTGGTCATTCGTCCCATGATGAATCTCGCCCTCAGCTACGACCACCGTGTGGTCGATGGCAAGGAAGCGGTGACGTTCCTCATTCGTGTGAAGGATTGCATCGAAAATCCGGCCAGAATGCTTGTGGGAGCATGATGTGATGATTTGAATCAAATTTTGGCTGAACAAAGCGGTTGCGGGGCGTTCTCATTCACGCACCCAAACACATCGTCATGACACAGGAACTCCCCGGCTCGACTCTTCCGCCCGACGCGCCCGCGCCGAAAGGCTGGGGCGTGTGGATGCGGAACAAGTTCCTAGCCGGGCTGGCACTGGCGCTGCCGCTGATCATCACCTTTTGGATCCTTTACTCGATCTACGACATCCTGCACGGCTGGAGTAAGCCGGTGCTGGCGCAGATTGTGAACCTGGTGAACGAGTTGTCCGAGCAGCCGCTGCTGGACATCAACGACCCGAAACTGGAGAGCCTCACCAACTTCATCGGCTTCCTGTTTTCGCTGCTGATCATCCTTGGGCTCGGTTTCATGGCCACGAATGTGATCGGCGTGCATGTCGTGACTGCCATCGACAAGCTGCTGCTGCGCATTCCGCTGGTAGCAGTGATCTACCGGCCGCTCAAGCAGGTGATCGACGCCTTTCGCAGCCTGGGGGGCACGAAACAGAACTTCAAACGGGTCGTTTACGTTGATTATCCGGTGACGGGCATGCGGATGATCGGCTTTGCCACCGGGCAGTATTGTGATCAGAAGAGCGGCAAGGCGATGACCTGTGTGCTGCTGCCCACCGCGCCCAGCCCGATGACCGGCTTCCTGCTTGTCGTTGATTCTGAAAAAGTCTGCGACGCACCGATCAGCATTGAAGATGCCATGAAAATGATCATCTCCGGCGGTCTTGTCGTGCCTGCAGGGCCCGTGCCGCCGCTGAATCAAAAGCCACTTACTCCGCCACTGCCGGAATCTCTACCCATGCCCGAACCGGAGTTTGAGCTGCCCGCCGGACTGCCACGCGCTGAAGATTTCGACGCGGGAGACACCGAGATCCTGGCGGAGTCGCTGAACATCAAGAGCAGCAAACGCTGGCTGCGCGGACTCCCGTGGAAAAAACGCTGAACCCACGGTGAAAATCGACTGGCACACCTGGCAGCCCGGCGTCCGAGCAACGCTGATGTTCATCATCGATGAGACGAAGCGCGAGGTGCTGCTCATCCGCAAAAAACGCGGCCTCGGAGCGGGCAAAATCAACGGTCCCGGCGGCAAGATGGACCCTGGTGAAACCTCCGTTCAGTGCGCGGTGCGCGAGACGCAGGAAGAACTCGGCGTAACTGCTCTAAATCCGGCTCATCATGGCGAACTCCGGTTTCAATTTGTCGATGGCTTGAGCATGCATGTTGATGTGTACGTCGCCACGCAGCACGAAGGAGAGGCCGTGGAAACGCCTGAGGCAGTCCCGCTTTGGACTTCTCTCGATGCACT
>CAXNGR010000335.1:0-5345 GCA_964201265.1 Verrucomicrobiaceae bacterium | reverse complement strand
ATGCCGCAGCCTTTTCAGCGCGGCAAGCACGGCATTCTTTCCTTCACCGGGGAATGCGCCTTGACGCTTCGGGTCGTGCCCCTACTATCGCGGCTCGCCTCCCCCATTTTCCCCCATGAACATCCACGAGTACCAAGCCAAGCAACTGTTTGAAAAATTCGGCGTCGCCAGCCCCAAAGGGATCGTCGCCAGCACGGCGGAGGAAGCGGGCAAGGCAGCGCGTGAGATCGGCGGCCCAGGCCTCGTGGTGAAAGCCCAGGTGCATGCCGGTGGTCGTGGCAAAGGAACCTTCAAGAACGGCTTCAAAGGCGGTGTGCATGTGGTGGACACGCCTGAGCAGGCGGAAGAAATCGCGGGCAAAATGCTCGGCCAGACCCTCGTCACCCACCAGACCGGCCCGGAGGGCAAACTGGTGAGCAAGGTGCTCATCGCCAAAGCGGTGGACATCACCAAGGAATACTACTTCGCCATTCTGTTTGACCGCGTGAGCAGCAGCCACGCCATCATCGCCTCCACCGAAGGCGGCATGAACATCGAGGAAGTGGCCGAAAAGACTCCCGAGAAGATCACCAAGGAGTTCGTCAATCCCGCCCTCGGCCTGCAGCCTTACCAGTGCCGCAAAGTCGCCGCCTCGCTGGGCCTACAGGGACCGCTGGCCAATCAGGCCGTGAAACTCTTCTCCGCTCTCTGGAATCTCTACCTCAAGTCCGACTGCTCCCTCGTGGAGATCAATCCCCTCGCCATCACCACCGACGGACAGGTCGTGGCACTCGACGCGAAGTTCAATTTCGACGACAACGCTCTCTACCGCCAAAAGGACGTCACCGCCATGCGTGACACAACTGAAGAGGATCCGCGCGAAGTCGCCGCCAGCGAGTTCGGCCTCAACTACATCGGCCTAGACGGCAACATCGCCTGCCTCGTCAACGGCGCTGGCCTCGCCATGTCCACGATGGACATCATCAAATTCCACGGCGGCGAACCCGCCAACTTCCTCGACGTCGGTGGCGGCGCGACGAAGGAACAGGTCACCGCAGCCTTCAAAATCATCCTCGGTGATCCAAACGTGAAGGGCATCCTGGTGAACATCTTCGGCGGCATCATGGACTGCGATATCATCGCCAACGGCATCATCGCCGCCGCGAAAGAAGTGTCCCTGACGATCCCGCTCGTCGTCCGCCTCGAAGGCAACAACGTCGAGGTCGGCAAGGCCACCCTGGCCGCCAGCGGCCTGAAGATCACCAGCGCCAGCGACCTCACCGATGCCGCGCAGAAGATCGTGGCAGCGGTGAAAGCGGCGTGAGGAATCAAAGGTGATGCGTTAAGAGTTATGGATCGAGTTCTTCATACCACTTAACTCCAACTCATCCCTCTTGTCCCATGCACATCTCCGAGATCGCTTTCTCATCCTATCCGGTGCTGGACATTGAGCGGGCACGTTCCTTCTACGAAGGCGTGCTCGGCCTGAAAGTGACCATGAACCAGGACATGGGCGAGGACGGTCACTGGATCGAATACGACATCGGCCCCGGCACGCTGGGCATCGGGCGCTATTCAGGCTGGAAGCCCACCGGCGACGGCTGTGTGGTCGCGCTGGAGGTGGCTGATTTCGACGACGCCGTGAAACGTATTCAAGAAGCGGACACTCCGATCAAGATGGGACCCTTGGAGACGCCGATCTGTCACATGGTCATGTTCTCTGATCCCGATGGCAACACCCTAATGCTGCACAAGCGCAAAGCGGGACATCATTGAGGTCGCGGTGCATGGATCGACTGTTTCGAGGCGTTTGAGCTTCGGAACACCACCGACCACCGCCATGAACACGCTCACCCGCCGTCAGTTCACTCTCGCCACGCTTGCCGCGCCCGCTTTTCTCAAAGCCGCAGGCAAGGAAGACAAAATCAACCTCGCCTTCATCGGTCCCGGCGGCATGGGAACGAATCACATCAAGACGATGTGCAAACGTGACGATGTGATCTTCTCGTGGGTCTGCGATGCCGATTCGAAACGGGCGGAGACAGCGGCGAAGCTGATTCAGGAAATGACGGGACAAACGCCCAAGGTCGTGACGGACATGCGCCGTATCCTTGAGGACAAAAGCGTGCAGGCCGTGCTGATGGCCACGCCGGATCACTGGCATGCGCCGGGAGCCATTTTAGCCGCGAACGCGGGCAAGCACGTCTATGTGGAAAAGCCCTGCTCGCACAATTTACGCGAAGGTCGGCTCATGATCGAGGCGGCGGCACGAAACAAAGTCTGCATGCAGGTCGGCACACAAAGCCGCAGCACTGCGGGAGTCGTGCAAATCATCGAAAAACTGCGCAGCGGCATTATCGGCGAGGTTTTGGTCGCCAAGGCCTGGAACAGCCAGCTTCGCAAAAATCATGGCCACCAGCCGGATGCTGAGCCACCACCGGAACTTGATTACGACCTGTGGCTCGGCCCCGTGCCGAAGGTTCCGTTCAAGAGCACTTATCATCCCGCGCACTGGCGCTGGTTCCATCACTTCGGCGCGGGCGATTTCGGCAACGACGGCGTGCATGACATCGACATCGCCCGCTGGGGCCTCGGCGTGGAGCAGCACCCGAACCGCATCATCGGCCAGGGCAGCAAACTATTCTTCGACGACGATCAGGAGTGGCCCGACACGCTGTATTGTGGCTTCGAATACGACATCGCTGGCAAAACCAAGCAGCTCATCTACGAGCAGCGCGACTGGAGCCCGTATGTTCAGGAAGGTCACGAAAACGGCTGCGCCTGGTATGGCACCAAAGGCATGGTCATCGGCGGCAAGGCCAAGGGAAGCTGGCAGATCTACGGCGAGAAAAACAAGCTCATTGAGGACATCAAGCCCACTTCCGGCCCCGATCTCGCCGCGCATCACGCCAATTTCTTCGACGCCATCCGCACTGGCGCGAAACTCAACGCCGACATCACCATCAATCATCTCAGCACCGCGCTCTGCCATCTCGGCAACATCGCCGCCCGAACACGCCGGGCGCTGGTGTTTGATCCGGCCAAAGAGCAGTTCATCGGTGATGCCGAAACCTCGAAGCTGCTCAAGCGCGAATATCGTGAGCATTGGGCCGCGCCTGTTGCATGAAATGGCTTCTTCCATGCCTCGGGTTAAGCGCCAGCATTGCTTTCGCTGACGATCCGCTGCCGAACACGAAGATCGAAGCCCTGCCCCGCTCCGCCGCGTTGCCGACGGACACGCGTGCAAAGGTCGAACTTGGCCGCCTGCTGTTCTTTGACCCCATCCTCTCCGCCACGCGTGATGTCGCCTGCGCCACTTGCCATCATCCGCAGCATGGCTGGGCGGATGCACGGCCCACACCGCTCGGAGTGCATGCCAAAGGAGTCGGACCAGAACGCAAACTCGTCAAGAACGCGGAGTTCATGCCCCTGCGACGCAACACGCCCACGATCCTCAACGTGGCTTTCAACGGCATCGAGTCAGGCAAGCCTTTTGATCCGGCGAAGTCGCCGATGTTCTGGGACAATCGCATGCAAAGCCTCGAAGCGCAGGCCTTGGCCCCAATTCGCCAGCGAGAGGAGATGCGCGGCGATGTGTGCAGCGAAGCCGAGGCCGTTCCCGCGATGATCGAGCGACTAAAGGCCATCCCGGAGTATGTGAAGCTCTTCGAAGCCGAGATCACCTCCGAAAGCGTCTCCCAGGCCATCGCCGCTTATGAGCGCACGCTCATCACGCCCAATTCCCCCTTCGACCGCTTCATGCGTGGCGACAAAACCGCGATGTCACGCGAGCAGCGGCACGGCATGGAGGTGTTTCAGAAAGCCGGCTGCGCCCTCTGCCACAACGGCCCGATGCTCTCCGATTTCAAGCTTCACGCCATCGGCCTCACCGACTCCGCCACGCAGCGTCATGAGTTTCGAACACCCACGCTGCGCAACTTGAAGCATACGGCACCGTATTTTCACCATGGCGGCAATCTCACGCTCGAAGAAGTCCTTTTCTTTTATGACCGCCTCATGGATCAAGCCGCCGAAACCTTCGACGGTGGCGACACCTCTCTGCCGCCGCTCGATCCCCTGCTTCGCAAGATGAACATGCTGCCCGAGGACCACGCGCCCATCGCCACGTTCCTCGAAGCGCTGAACAGCGACGACTACGACACCTCAGCGCCGCAACGCGTGCCCAGCGGCCTGCCAGTGCCGGGTGTCAGGTGAATCAGCCGCGCTTGGCCTTTTTCTCCTGCTTGGCGAGCTTCTTTTCCTTGGCGGTCTTCTGTGGAGCCTTCTTCTTCTCTTTCTTGGCGTCTTGAGCTTTCATGGTGATGGAATGGGAATGGGTTCACCGCCAGCGAATGCAACGGCATGCTTTGGCTTAAACGTGAGTTTGAAGATGAGCAATCGCAATGATGCGTTGTGTGTTGGGGGTATTGCTCTCAACGCGCGGTCATGGGTAGGGCGCTTGCTCCCGCAAGCGCCGTCATTCGCGGGCCGCAGGTTTCCGTTCTCGCCATGAAACACCCGTGCCTCCCTCGTCCTCACGGTGGCGGATGGAGGACCATCCGCCCTACCCCGCGCAGGTAGGGCGCTTGCTCCCGCAAGCGCCGTCATTCGCGGGCCGAAGCTCTACCCGCCGATCACCAAGCCGCCGGAAGACCAGCGGATCTGATGCGGCCAGTCTTCGGGACGCTCGCATAGATTCTTCCTCACCGGATTGTGCCGGATGTAGTGATGCTTGGCGTTCTCTTCCTGGGCATTGCGCATGCGATGATCAAAGAAACCATCCTGCCAGTCGATGCCAAGTTGCCTCGCGGTGTAGCGCTTCCAGTGCTTGAACAGGTCAGCCATCACAACATCGCGCGGAAAACTCAGGATGGCGTGGAAATGATCCGGCATGAGTAGCCACAGGGTGATGTACCACTTGCGCTGATCGTGATAAAACCGTGCGGCATCGAGCAACGCCACGGCGGTTTGAGTCAACGTAAGCTGCTCACGGCCACGTTCCGCGCAGTTCACCGTGATGAAAAAGAGCGAGCCGTCCTCAACCCAGTGCGGCACGTCGTGATGCAGGCGTTTCCGGTTTGGCAGGTCGTCTGGCATGCCAGACGATGTGGTAGGGCGCTTGCTCCTGCAAGCGCCGTCATTCGCGAGCCGATGATCTACGATCTCATCAAAGCATATTCGTACATCTTGTGGCCCAGCGGCGGCGGGCTGAGGACAGCCCGCCCTACCCGCCGAATCGCCACGCCAGGATGCGGCTCTTTTTCTGCCCCTGCGCCATGTCGATGATCCGCACTTCGTCCGCCTTCATCTGTCGCAGCGTTTTTTGGAGGCGCGGCAGATGCTCGCTTTTGGAAACGAGCGTCGTG
>CAXNGR010000334.1:0-5352 GCA_964201265.1 Verrucomicrobiaceae bacterium | reverse complement strand
GCCGTGGGCATGCTCAACTTTTTCGGTGCCATCATGTCCGGCTTTGCCACGCTCTTCGGTGGCCTCTGGAAACAGACGCTCGGCATCGACCGGTTGCTCTCCATCACCGCGCTCGCTTACCTCGCGGCGGCAATCGCCTTGATCATCGGAATCCGATGCTTGTTTCCACGCGATCATCACACTCAATATCCCACGTCATGAAAAGAACAGCAGCTCTCGCTCTCGTCGCACTCCTTGCAATCGGCTCAGATCTGCTCGCACAATCCGCAGCCCCAGTCGCCAAGCCAACACCCACTCATCGCATCCCGCTTTGGCCCGCTAGCAAAGCGCCCATCGGCGACGGCAAGACCGAAGACTGCTCCAAAGAACTCGAAGTCTTCCTTCCATCCGCCGACAAGGCAAACGGCGCGGCCATCGTGCTCTGCCCTGGCGGCGGTTACATCCGCCATGTTACCGACCGCGAGGGCTATCCCATCGCGCAATGGCTCAACGAGCATGGCATCGCCTGCATCATCCTGGAGTATCGTCTGCCGGAACTGCTGCATCAGGTGCCGCTGCTCGATGCGCAGCGTGCCATCCGCCTCACTCGCGCGAATGCCGCCGCATGGATGATCTATCCGCAGCGCATCGGCATCCTCGGCTTCTCCGCCGGCGGACACGTCGCCTCAACTGCGCTCACGCATTTCAATGCGGGCGATGCTGCCAATGCCGATCCCATCGAGCGACTGAGTTGCCGCCCTGACTTCGGCTGGCTCGTCTATCCCGTTGTTACGATGGGCGAGTTCACACACAACGGCTCCAAAGAAAAACTCATCGGCTCCAACGCCCCGCCTGACCTAGTGCGCCTCTACTCGAACGAAACGCAAGTCACCGCCGACACGCCGCCCACCTTCCTTGCCCACGCCATCGACGACAAACCAGTGCCGCCCGAAAACAGCCGCCAGTTCGTGGCCGCCATGACAGCACACAGAGTCACCGTCGAATTACTCGAACTCCCCAGCGGCGGCCACGGGCTCAACGGTTGCAAAGGTCCGCTCTGGGAGCAGTGGAAGGCAGCGGCACTCGTTTGGCTGGCAAAGCAGAAAGTCATCCCGATCAGCGACTCATGAAACGACTCGTCATCGCTGCGATCCTCTTCGCATGCAGTCTGCTTGCCGCCGAGACGGAGGACATCGCTTTTAAATCCACGCTCGATGGCTCGGAGCAGCGCTACGTGGAGATGCTGCCAGATTCCTTTGAACCCATGGATGCGCATGATGTGCTGATCGCGTTTCACGGCCACGGCTCGGATCGTTGGCAGTTCATCCGAGACATGCGCAGCGAGTGTCGTGGTCTGCGCGATGTGGCCTCGAAGCATGGCCTCATCTTTGTCTCACCTGATTACCGTGCGAAGACCTCATGGATGGGGCCAGCGGCAGAAGCGGATGTGGTTCAGATCATTGGTGATCTAAAAACGCGGCATCAGGTGCATCGTGTATTCATCGCGGGAGGCTCCATGGGCGGGACGGCGACGCTCACGTTTGCGGCTCTGCATCCTGATCTCATCGCGGGTGTTTGCAGCCTGAATGGCATCGCCAATCTAGTGGACTATGAAAAGTTCCAGGACGCACGAACCGCTTCGTATGGCGGCACGAAGTCGGAGGTGCCTGACGAATACAAGAAGCGCAGTGCCGAATTCTGGCCGGAAAAATTCACCATGCCCATCGCGCTCACAACGGGTGGCAAAGACACCATCGTGCCACCCCAGAGCGTGCTGCGGCTCGTGGAAAAACTCCAGCAGGCCAAGCGCAAAGTTTTGAGCATTCACCGCGAAAGCGGTGGCCACTCGACGACTTATGAGGACACCTGCGCTGCAATGGAGTTTGTGCTGCGCGAGGCGTCTGCAGCCAACTAGTCCTGGGCTCTAGCCCGTGAAAACATCGTCCACCTGGAAGCTGGCCTTAACGTGATGCGTAACTCATGCGATCCCAAGCCCAGCAGTATTTTCCCAATCATGCCCCGAATCCTCATCGCCGAATGCAAACAGGAGGTCTCTACCTTCAACCCGCACCTGAGCGGGTATGAGGACTTTGGCATCCGGCGTGGGCAAGAACTGCTCGATTACCATCGCACCGTGCGGAACGAAGTTGGCGGGGCGCTAAGCATTTTCGATTCGACACCTGGCATCGAGCTGGGACCGACTTACAGCGCATTTTTTATCACTTCAGGCGGCACGTTGACCAAGACGGACTGGGAGCGGATCGCGGGTGAGTTTCTCGATGCCATCCGTTCAGCACCACCCGTTGATGGAGTGTATTTCTGCATGCATGGCGCGATGGCGAGCGAGGAGGAACTCGATCCCGAGGGCTGGCTGCTGGTGGAGACGCGAAAGATCCTCGGTGAGGACGTGCCCATCGTCGTGTCGCTCGATCTACATGGCATCCTCACGGATCGCATGGCCGAGCACAGCGATGCCATCGTGGCCTATCACACCTACCCGCACGTCGATTTCTTCGAGACGGGCCAACGCGCAGCGAGACTGCTGCTCAAGATCGTTGCAGGCGAGGTGAGGCCGGTCATGGCCAAAGTGACCGTGCCAGCATTGGTGCGTGGCGATGAATTGATCACGGTCACCGGTTCAATTCGACATGCGGTGGACGCCGCGAAGTCCGTCGAACAAAACCCGGGCGGCCTCTCCGCCGCAATGATGTGGGGCAATCCATTCACCGATGTGCCGGAACTCGCTTCATGCGCCTTCATCGTTACCAACAACGACCCCGCACTAGCCGAACGGGAAGCTTTGCGTATCGCCAACCTGTTCTGGGAACATCACGAGAAGATGCAGGTGCCGCTCGTGAGTCTGGAGGAGATGGCGCTCATCGCGAAGGCACACTCCGGCGGCACGCTCGCGCTTGTCGATGCGGCAGACGCGACGAGTTCCGGCGCTTCGGGCGACAGCAACGCGATCCTGTGCGCTCTCGTCGAGTCTGGCTGCACCTTGCATACACTGATCCCCATTGTCGATGAACCTGCGGTCAAGATGGCCTGCTCAGCCGGCATTGGTGCCACGATTGCGACCACCGTTGGCGGCACGCTTGATCCGCAGCGCTTCAAACCGCTGCCGATCACTGCGAAAGTGCGCCTTCTCGCCGATGGAAGATTCCGCAGCGAGTCATTCGGCGAAGAATGGATCGCCGGACCCACCGCAGTGCTGGAAGCAGGCAATTTCACGCTCGTGGTCAGCAGTCGCGCGGTGAATCTATACGACAGATCGTTTTTTTACTCTCATGGCCAGAATCCAGAGCGTTTTGACGCTGTGGTGGTGAAGTCGCCACATTGCCAGCCGCACATGTATGCCGACTGGTGTGCGCAGATGGTGCATGTCGATGCCCCCGGCTCCGCCAGCGCCAATTTGCGCTATCTCGGCCACACGCGCTGTGCGCGGCCGATGTTTCCACTCGACGCAGACGTTCCGTTTCACCCCAAAGCCCAACTTTTTCAACGACACCCATGAAAATCACCGAAATCCGCTGCGCAGGTTTGCGCGGTGCCACGCCTGAAGGCGGTTGGAGCAATGAACTCCGGCCTGAAGACTGCGTTCACACGCTCATCGCTGTTCATACCGATGAAGGCGCTGTCGGGCTTGGCAGTGTTTTCACGAATGATGCGCTCGTGCGTGCCTCGCTTGCCGTTCTGGAGCCATTGTATCGCGGTGAAAACGCCCTCGAACCCGAGCGCGTGAGCGAGAAGCTGCATCAGAACATGTTCTGGCTTGGCCGCGGCGGTTCCATCACGCATGCGATCAGCGGCATCGACATCGCGCTCTGGGATTTGCTGGGGAAGGCGACGGGGCAGCCCGTGGGACGCTTGCTCGGTGGTCGATATCGCGAACGCGTGCAGCCGTATGCTTCGCTACTCATGGATGAGCCCGAGAAGCTCCGCGATCATCTTCTCAAAGTGAAAGCGCAGGGCTTTCACGCCTTCAAGATCGGCTGGGGTCCGTTTGGACGGCGCAATGCGGCCACGGATGAAGCCATCGTCAAAGCAGCGCGTGAAGCCGTCGGGCCGGACAACAAACTCATGGTCGATGCCGGTGGCAGCGACGCGCATTGGACGAACGGCTACAAGTGGGCGCTCAACACCGCGAAGATGCTGGCCGATTACGATGTGCATTGGTTTGAAGAAGCTCTCACGCCCGACTCGCTCGAAGACTTCGCCAAGCTCCGCGAGCATTCGCCCGTGCCGATCAGCGGCGGCGAGGTGCTCACACGCCGTCAAGCTTTCCAGCCCTTTCTTGAAGCACACGCCTTCGACATCATCCAGCCCGACGTCACCAAAGTCGGCGGCATCAGCGAAGAGCGTCGCATCGCCTGGATGGCGCAGGAGCACGGCGTGCAGTTCATTCCGCATGGGTGGAATACAGCGGTGGGTCTCGCAGCCGATCTGCATCTCGCCTCCGCCTTCCCCGGCACCGATCTCGTCGAATACCTCACCGGCTCGCCGTTCATCGACGAGATCACAGTCGGCGGCTGGAAGCTCGATGCCGATGGGATGCTACCGATTCCAACCGCGCCAGGCCTCGGGCTGGAACTCGATCCTGATGCGGTGAAGAAATACACAGGAGGGGAGAATCTGCTCTGAATCAGCGTTAAGATCACGCAATGTCGCCCTTCGAACAACACTTCACCCAAACGCGTCGCGACTTCCTCGCGATAAGTTCATCAGGCCTCGGCACGCTGGCTTTGGCGTCGTTGTTGAAGCAGGACGGGCTGCTGGCGGAGGAGGCGAGCATCCCGGCGAATCCGCTTTCCACACGCGTGTCGCATTTCGCGCCGAAGGCGGAGCGCTGCATCTTCATCTTCCTCGAAGGCGGACCCTCGCAGATGGATCTCTTTGATCCGAAGCCGCTGCTGAATAAATACGACGGCCAGCCGTTGCCCGACTCCATCGTGGGCAATGCGAAGTTCGCCTTCCTGCAAAAGGACTCTGCCACCGTGATGGGCACGAAGCGTGTGTTCAAAAAGCACGGCCAATGCGGCATGGACATCAGCGATCTGCTGCCGCACATCGCGACGTGCGCGGATGACATCGCTTTGATTCGGTCGATGCACACGACGCAGTTCAACCACCTGCCCGGCCAACTCATGCTGAACTGCGGCGAGTCCCGGCTCGGGCGTCCGAGCGTGGGCGCGTGGGTGACCTACGGCCTCGGCAATGCCTCGCAGGAGCTGCCCTCGTATGTCGTGATGGTCAGCAAGGGACGTGGCCTGCCCGGTGGCAGTTCCACCTGGTCGAGCGGCTTTTTGCCCTCGTCGTATGGCGGCGTGATGTTTCGCAATGGCGCGTCCCCCGTTTTAAATCTCGCCAACCCCG
>CAXNGR010000333.1:0-5378 GCA_964201265.1 Verrucomicrobiaceae bacterium | reverse complement strand
CCTGCGGTGAGTTCGGAGGCGCTCGCGCTACCGTGATTGATCAGCACCGCGATGGGATACTTCCTCGGTTCCTTCCCGCCGCGTGAGGGCGTGCGATACGGCGGCGGATTCTGTGAGGCCACACGGCCCTCAGTCGTGACCACCACGGTGTTTTCAGGCAGAAACTCGCCGCAGATCGCCACCGCGCTGTCCACCAAGCCGCCGGGATTGTTGCGCAGGTCGAGCACGAAGGCCTGCATGCCCTGTTTTTCCAGTTCGTCCAAAGCGTCGCTCAGTTCCGCCGCCGTCGGCGCATTGAACTGCGAGACCCGCGTGTAGCCGATCTTGTACTCGCCTGCCATCTTTGGGGAAAGCAGCATCCGATCATGCACGGACGACTCCGCCAGAGTCTCATGCTTCACCTTGAAATCGAGAAACTGTTTCGTGCCCGGCCGGCGCACCGTGAGCCGCACTTCATCGCCCGCCTTGCCTTTGAGAAGCTGCATCGCCTCCACCACACCCACGGAATCCGTCAGCACGTCATTGATCCGCACGAGCTGATCACCCGCCAGCACGCCTTCCGCCGCCGCCGGGCCGTCTTCCCGCACGGTGATGATCGTAAGTTGGTTCTGCCGTAGCGCGATGGTGATGCCGATGCCTTCCGACGTGTCGCTTTGCTCGCGCTGCATGTCTTCAAACAACGACTTGCCCATGTACTCGCAGTGCGGGTCCAGACGGCGCAGCATGCCCTCCAAAGCGCCCTCCACCAGCTCCTCATAGGTGATCTTCGACTCATCCACGTAATTCTGGCGCACCATCTCCATCGCCCGCGTCAGCATCTCCATCTGCACATATGCATCCTCCGGCGGCGGCTTCACGGGTGGCGGTGTGGAAGCAGGTTTGGGCGCTGCCTTCGGTGCTTCATCTGGCTTCGGAGCCACCGCTGGTTTTGTCACTGGAGATGCGGGAGCAGGAGTCGTCGGTGCCGCGTGAAGGCTCGCGGCGGAGATCAAAGCAAGCGAAAGGACCAATGAGCTGCGCATGGCCGTACAGTGCATGATTCAGCGTCTTGGAACAGGGAAAAGTCGTCGATGCGTCACTCCAGCGTGATCCCATGCCAGTAGGCGAACTCCATGCTCCAGCCACTCGCATGCGCCTCAAGACGCACAGTGACTTCCTGGCCTTTCCATTTCGCCAGATCGACCTCCACGGTCTTCCAGCGCGGCTTGTCATGGTCCACCGTCATCGTCTTGACCTCTTGACCGTTCACCGAAACCTTGACCACCCAATCCCCGCGATCATCCGCCGCCACGTTGAAGGTCAGCTTCGTCTTCTCGACCTTCAGCTTCCGCTCAAAGCTCGCGGGCGTCTTTTTGTCCGGGAACGGATGCATGAGCAGCACGTTCGTTTTGCCGTGGTATTCGGCCAGTTTGACCGGTGTGCGCTCGAAATCGGGCGCGGAGACCTTCCAGTCGGGATTCCATAGGCTGACGCTTTCCCAGTCGATGGCTCGCCAGTTGGTGCCTTTGGGCTTCGCGGCTGTTTCAGGCACTTCGACGCCTTGGATGAGCAGTTTTTTCTTTTCAGCCGTGAGCGGTCCTTCTTCCGGCGGAGCCAGGATGTACCAAATGAGGTCGCGGAAGGCCGCATCGGGCAGATTGCCGAATCCCATCGGCATGAGGCTCTGCTTCGTGTTCGTGAGCGTGGCGATCTGATCGCGCGGCACGACCTGCGCCGCACCTCCCGCTCCGAGGAGCTTCACATGGCCCGGCGTGTCTTCCACCACACGTCCGGCGAGCGTGCGACCATCCTTCGTGCTC
Organism: Verrucomicrobiaceae bacterium; assembly: GCA_964201265.1. Lineage (GTDB taxonomy): Bacteria > Verrucomicrobiota > Verrucomicrobiia > Verrucomicrobiales > Verrucomicrobiaceae > Prosthecobacter. The sequence continues at coordinate 3,579 of CAXNGR010000333.1, read as the reverse complement.
ACGGTGAAGTTCTCGTAGCCGTTGCCGATGATTTGATTCGGATCGATCACGTTCGCCAAAAGTGCGTCGAGGTTGCTGCGGCCGCTGCCGATCAAATCCGGCCCCACCTTCTGCCCGCCGCCGTGGAATTCGTGGCAGACCATACACGTCGCCGTGAACATCAGTTTGCCGTTCGCGAGGTCCGGCTCGCCTGTCAAACAAGCCTGCTTCTTCGCTGCGATGAGCGATTTCACATCTTCCGACGAATCCTGCCATGCACCGAGAACTTTGAAGGCGAGATCGCGTGTCGCCTTGTCCTTGCTCGTCGCCAAAGCACGCCGCACTGGAGCGGGGAACCCGCTCGCAGGCACTTTTTGCTCCGCGATGGCATTCAGCAGAGCTTTGGTCCACGTCGCGCGACTCGCGAGCGCCTCAATGGCCGCGATGCGCAGATTAAAATCCTTCGATCCGGCCTGCGTGAGCAGCAGTGTGATGAACTCATCGCCCCCGAGATCCGCCGCCGCGCGTATCGCCGCCACGCCGAGCGTGGTGGAGGTGCTTGGAGTCAGCAATGGCTTCAGCCCTTCCTTCACCTCGTCCGTCTTCACCTTCCGCAGCGATTGCAGCACCGCGATGCGGTCCTTCTCGGGCTTCGAGGCATCGTGCAACGCCACGATCATCTCCTTCACCGCCTCCTCATCGCCCCAAAGCACCGCGAGCGTCTGCGCATGCTTCCGCACGTCCGCATTCGATGATGCCCGCCACTTCGCGAGGCTGGCCGAAACATCCTTCACCGGCTTGATCACGCCGCCTTCCTGGCCTTTCACCAGCCCATCGAGCGCATGAGCGAGTAGGATGTCGTGCACCGCGATCTTGTCGCAGAACTCGACGGCGAGGTCGAGGTTTTTGGCTTTGCGTGTGTCGCACAAGCGGCGCATGGCTTTGTGGGAGAGGACGCGGGAGAGGGGCTGGGTGGTGGGGGCTGTTTCTGCTAGCCACTTTAACACACCTTTTGCAGCGAAAGCTCCCACTGCAGGCGATAGCGTCTGCCAAATTTCGAAGCGCATGAGCACGTCTTCAGTCTCCTTGTTCGCTTCGAGCCATTTTGAGAAGATATCGTGATGTTGATCTCCAAAGCCAAAGGGATCGACAAAGTTACCTTCAATCGTTAGCGGTGAAGCACTGATCGTTTCTCGCAGACGCATGCTTACTGCCAGCCTCACTGGCGCAGACTGATCGGCGATCATCTGGCTGATTGAACCACGATACTCAAGTGGGTTGCCTGCATCAGATTTGATGAACCAAGCTCGAATCTCCTCATGTGGATCGACTGCCAGTTTTTCTGCCAAGACTGACCCAAAGTTGCGGTTCGAACGTCCAGTCGCCAAGCCTTCGAATGCAATCAAACTCCAAAGACATTCGATCCGATGGTTTAGATCTTGTTTTGTGAGCTGTTCCTCCAGGATGTTCGGGATTACGACATTTGGAAGCGGTCCATTCTTTTTCAAATAGTCCGCCCAATTCGAACCTGCGAGCATCGGATGATTTCTACGGTCCACACTCTCCACCAGCATCCGCCTCGCCATCCGGCGCATCCAGTTGTTGGGATGCTCCAGGGTCTTCACGAGGTCGGCGGTGGTGAGTTTTTTGAGGTTGAGGTCGGCGCGGTCACGGCTGCCGTAGCTTGGCTCTCCAGAGCCGAGACGAGCGGCGGTTGATTCACGCTGGGTCACGGCTTCGGCGGATGATGCTTTGGGAACGTTCGACTCGGCTTTGGAAAGCCAAGCTACTCTCCAGATCCGCCCACGCTCGCGGTCCACGCCTTCGGGATTCGCCTTGGCGTTTTGGTAGCAGGGATACTTGTCGCACCAGTCCATGATCCAGAGGAAGCCGTCGGGGCCGGTCTGGGTGCTGACGGGGCGGAACCAGCCGTCGTTGGCGCGGAGGAAGTCACGACGTGGCTCGCATTTGAAGGTGGCACCGACGGGCGTGAGCACTTCCTCGTGGATGGCGTTGTCGTGGATGTTGCCGATGAAGGCGTGGCCGTGGGTGTCGGCAGGATAGCGCCCGCCTTGATAAATCTGCACGCCGGCATAGGCGGCGCGGAAGTGTTTGTGCTTCACGATGCTGGGTAGCAGCTCATATGAGTACGGATTCTCCGGCGCACCGCCTTGGCGGACGTAGATGCCGCCGGGGGCCATGTGGAAGAAGTGGTCGATGACACAGGCGCTGACGAAGAAATTGCCTGCGGCGTCGTAATCGCAGCCCCAAGGATTGCTGGTGCCGTCGGCGAAGACTTCGAATTCCCAGGAGGGTGAGGCAGGCACTCCTGCCTGCCCTTCTTTGCGGGCAAGAGTGCCCGCATCACTTCGCATCGGCCTCGCACGGCCAATCCCCGCATCAAACTTGAAGCCTTCGCTCTCAGGCCGGCCGGGGCGGCGGACTTTGCTGTTCGTGAAGACGCCGTGCGTCATGTAAAGCCAGCCGTCGGGGCCCCAGGTGAAGCTGTTCACGAGCTCGTGCGTGTCTTCGCGACCGAAACCGGTCAAAACGACACGCCACGCGTCCGGTTTGTCGTCGCCATCGGCATCACGGAAGTGGAGGAGGTGCGGCTGCTGGCCGACGTAGATGCCGTTTTCGCCGCAGAGGATGGCGCTGGCGAGATTGAGTCCTTCGACGAAGACGGTGCGCTTGTCGGCCTCGCCGTTGTTGTCGGTGTCTTCGAGGATGATGACGCGGTCGCGGGGGAGTCTGGATGCTGGATCCTTGATGCTGGATGATGGCAGGCATTGCGGCGGTACGGGCTGGTACTGATCGTCCTTGGCCTCACCACCGAAGGGTGCGGGGTGCTCGGAGCCGTTTGGATACTCATAAGCCTCCACGACCCACAAACGGCCGCGATGATCCCAGGTCATGGCGACGGGATTTTGCACCATCGGCTCATGCGCGAAGCAGCGGACCTCGTAACCCTCCGGTACGGTCATTTTCTTCCGCGCTTCCTCCGGCGTGGGGCAGGCCGTGGTGGCGGCGGCGCGTTCGCCTTCGATTTCTTTGCCAGCGGCAAGCAGATCGGCAGTGAGGAGACAGCAGGAGAGGAAAACGAAAAGGCGCATGGTTGGGCAGGTTGTAGCAGGACCTACGGCACGACGGCAAGAACGATGTCGGACAGGGTTTGGGCGGGATCGGACGGTTTGGGCAATTCGGAACAATTGGATCGAGGACGAGTTCGAGTAGGAGAACGAGGACGATTTGACCAGAGGCCATCTCTCCTGTTAATCCTGTCGCAATGGCTTCCGCAAACACACCCACTCCCAAGACTCCCGAACAACTCCGATCCTGGCGCTGGTATGGCCGGGATGAACTGCGTTCCTTTGGTCATCGCTCGCGGGCGAAGCAGAACGGCTGGGGCAGTGAGGACATCGTGGGGAAGCCGGTGATCGGCATCCTGAACACCTGGAGCGATCTGAACTCCTGCCACATGCATCTGCGCCTCACGGCGGATGCGGTGAAACGCGGCATTTTGCAGGCGGGCGGGCATCCGATGGAGATCCCGGTCATGTCGGTCGGCGAGATGCTGACGAAGCCGACGGCGATGTTTCA
>CAXNGR010000332.1:0-5400 GCA_964201265.1 Verrucomicrobiaceae bacterium | reverse complement strand
GTCTGCGAGACGCGGCGCAGTTCTTCCACCCGGCTTTCGTCAAAGGCCCACTCCGTGCTCGTGCCGACGATGGCGGGGCCAAAGCTGATGGCCTGGCCGCCCACCTGCACCGCGCCGCGCACCATCTCGCCTTCGGGCAGCTCGGTGCTAGCCTGAAAATGACCGGGCGCGACTCGCTCCCACGCGAGTTCATGCTGCGAGTCGGCACGCAGGCCATGCGCCAGCACCACACGCGGTGCCTTGGCCCGCAGCCTTGGCTCCCACTCCTCGTCGTAGAGCAGATCGAGTGTGAGCGTGCTGCCCTCGATGCGATGCCGCACGCCGATGCCGGGCGGCAATGCCTCGCCCATCAGCCAGCGCACCTGCGTCTGCAAAAAGTCGCCATACTTTGGCCAGGCGCGCACGCGCTGCGAATGCTCGCCGCCGAGCGGAAAGCTCACCGCCGCCGTCCTGCCGGTGCCGCGCGGACCGAAGGCCACGAGTGGCGCGGAATATTCATCCTGGGTGATGAGCGCCTGGCTGGCCCAGTCTCGCAGGTAACTCAGATTGAAGCCATCCACCTGCCCCGGCCAGTCAAGCGGCTGGCTGCTGATCTCAAACCATCCTCCGGCGGCCTTCGTGCCGACCGGTTCGGCGATGAACGCGCTTCTTGCCACGGCCACGGTTTCCTGGCTGAAGATGCTCGGCAGTTCCTCCGCCTTGTCGGTGTAAAAAATGCGGCCCTTGCCGAGCTTCGCGATGTCATCGAGCAACCACGCGTCAGGATCGCCGCGTGTGCCCAGGGCGATCACACTGACCGTGCCGCTGTTCTGGGTGATCTCCGCGATCAGACTCTTGTAAGCGTCGGGCTGCTCCGAATCGGCGGCATCGGAAAACAAAATGATGTGGCGCTGGCCTGCGGGCGCGGCTTTGAGCTGGTCCCACGCGGCTTTGAGGCCGTTATAGACATAGATGCCGCCGCCGGTGCTTTCAATACGGCGCACGGCGCTCTCCATCTTCTCACGGTTCGGCCCGACCGGCTGCAACGGCACCATTTCATGCGCTTCACTGTCCACGGCGAAGACGGTGAGCAAATCCTGCGGCCCGAGGAAGCGGATCGCGTTCGCCGCGCCCTCGTCGGCCAGTTGCATCTTCGTGAAGCCGTTCTGCCCCGTCATGCTCATCGAGCCGCTGCGGTCCATGACGATGGCCATCGCCACCATGAGCTTGCGGTGCTCCTGCTTCATCTCCAGCGACACCGGCAGCAGCGGATCGAGCGGCGACTCGAAATAACCTCCAGCGGCGAAGCTTTGCTTGCCCCCTGCCATCAGAATGCTGCCGCCCTGCTCACGCACATAAAAATCCATCGCGGGCAGGAACTCGGAGGGCAGCTCAAACGCGGGCACGTTGTTGAAGATGACGCATTTCACTCCGGCAAGCTGCCCTGGACGCAGCGAACGCAGCTCCGTGACCGTCTCGACCGTGAAACCCTGCCGCCGCAGAGTGTCGGCCACGGGATCATTCGTGTAGGAGGTCAGCAGCAGCACACGCGGACCACCGGCGATCTCGATCATCGCCTCATGACGGTTGTTGCCGCTGTGCGCGTCTTTGGCGGGTTGAATGACGGCCTCGTAATGCGCCACGCCGGCGGATGGCAGCCGGTCGGTGAAGCGAATCGTGCCGCTGCCGAGTTGAACCGGCACCTCGCTCGTTTTGAGCTCGCGTCCGTTGCGCAGCACCGTGAGCGGCACCTTGCCATCTGCCGTGCCCCGCAGTTCGATCTCGATGAGGAACGGCTCGCCAAGCTGGGCGCGGGCGGGGAGCTTCATGGCCGAAACACGGAAGTCGGTCGTTTCAGCCTCGCGGGCGAGCCGGTGATCCAGTTCGACGCCTTGCTGCGTCAGTTTGGCGGCGAGACCGGTCAGCGGCTCGGTGGAGTAGCCATCCGTGATGGCCAGAATGCGCGCAGGCCGCCCGCGTCCTTCACGCTGCGCGAAAGCCAGCGCTTGATTCACCGCCTGGGCCGTGCGCGTCTGCGTTTGATTGCGCGCATACATCTCCGCGCCCTCCGCGCCGCGTTTCATCACCTCGGCGGCATAATTGAGGTAAAACAGGCGGTCCTGGCTGCCCCGGCCCTTTTCTAGAAGCTTCTCCCACTCGGGCAAACCTTTTGCCATCGCTTGTTCCGCCGAGACGGAGCTGTCCAGCAGCACCCAGAGGTCAATCCCATCCGCCAGCCGCCGCCACTGCGGCTGCGCGAGGATGAGCGTGATCAACATGACCAGCACCAGCCGCAAAGGCCGCCACAACGACAAACGCGGCAGCAGCCAGCCCGCCAGCAGCAGCACCGGCAGCAACGCGAACCATTCTGGGTGGCGGAGTATCATGCGCGGGCCGCCTCCTGCGCTTCGCGTTTGGAATTCGTGAACCACCAGCTTCCCAGCAGCAAGAACAGCAGGGCCAGAAGCCAGAGGCGCTGGTTGGGATCGGACTCGTGCAGGGTTTCGATTTGCACGGCCTTGATCTGGTCGATCTCGTTGAAGGGCCGCGCCTGCGTGAGATCGGCCTCGCGGGTGTCGGCAAAGTGCGCGGCACCCGTGAGCAGTACTTTTTCTCCCTGACGTACGATGAAGCGACCGGGTTTGGACGGCGCACGGAGTAGGCGTGCTTGCGCGAGCGGAATCTCTTTCGTTTCGAGCATGAGCGGCGCGGCTTCAGGCCCTGTTTGATGCGCCACGCTGATTTTTTGCCGCACATCGAAGTTCGCGGCCTCAGGCGCGAGCTTGTCGCCGCGCAGGGTCTCCAGAAAACGATGCAGCAGCACGGCGAGCGCGGGCAGCTTGCGCGCATTCGAGGTTTCGAGATCAAACTGGCACAGCAACTGCCGCCCGCCCGCTGGCATCTGCCGCAGCGAGATGAGCGGACGCTCGCCCTGCCACAGCAGCACGCGATCTTGAGCGAGACGCGACAGCGGCTTCGACTCACGCACGAGCAGCCCCTGCCAGTTCAAGCCTTCCACGAGTGGATGCGGCTCGGCGACGATGCTGCCTTTGAGATAAGGGGCCGTTTCATCCGCCCTGGCCTGAAAAAAGCAGCCGTGCCTTTGCTCAGGCAGCGCCAGGTCCGGTGTCATCACCGCGGCCACCAGGTCTGACTCACCTGGCACGCCAACGATGCGCACATGCGCATGACGGCTGAACATTTCCGCCAGCGCGGATGGCGCGGCATCCAGCGGGCAGAGCAAGAGCACCTTCGGCAGCGGACGCACCAGCGGCAGCTCGTTGTCGAGCTTGAGCGCGTCGTCGCTGAGCTGAAGGACGAGTTCTTGGACATCACCGGGCGGAAACGGGCCGGAGAGTGTCTGCGTCTCATCCGGACCGAGCTTGAGCGGCTTCCAGGGCGATTCGGCACCGCCAGCCAAGGCGCGCCACTGCCGCTCCTGCGGACTGCGGCTGTAATTTTTCACCAGCGCATGCCAGACCCACTGGCCGTCTTTTTCCTCCACAGTCACACCAGCCCAACCGGCATTATCCGTTTCCTGGCCCACGGAAATGACCTTGGCGGCAAACTGCGGTGAAGCTGGCAAGGGATGATCAGTAACGAGCACCACCACGCCCTTCGGCCCCACCAGTCCGCGTGCCACGCGTAAGGCAGGTGTGAAATCATGCGCGCCGAGCAGCGGCTCCCACTGCGTGAGCGCCTGGCGCAGCTCACCGGGCTGTGTGCCGTGATACAAACTCGGTGCCTCGGCATCGGAAGACAGCAGCGTGAGCTCCGCCCGCGCGAGAGGGCCTTCGAGCAGGCCGAGCACTTCCTCCGCCGCCTGCATGGCAGGCTCACGAAACGCCTGCATGCTCGCGGAAGCATCCATCACAATGGCGATGCGCTGCACGGCATCGCTTTTCAACCAACGCGGCTGCACCAGCAGCCAAGTGAGCAGCAGTACCATGAGCAGTTGCAGCCAGAACGGAATGGAGGTGCGCAGGCGCTCGAAGCGGTTGCCGGTGCGGCTTTCGCGCCTCATCTGCTCCAGCAGGAAAAGCGTGGTGGCTGGCACGCGACGATTGCGACGCTGAAGAAAATGAATCGCCACCACAGCGGGAAGCCCTAGCAGCGCCCACAGGCCCCAGGTGTTGGCGAGGGTGAGGCTCATGCGCTTTCCACGCCTCCACTGGCGATGCCTTCGTGCTGCAGCGCTTTTTGAAAATCCATGGTGGCGGCGACACGGGCCATGGCGATGCCGTGTTTCAGCGCAGCGGCCTTCCACAGCTCAAAGTGGCGTTTGTAGGCCGACTCGTAGCTTTTGAGCAGCGCGGATTCGACGCGGTGCTCATGCGGCAGGCTGGTTTCGGGGTCGATGAACTCGTAGTTGCCGTCCCAACCGGGATCTGCCTCGTCCTGGGCATACGGCGCGAAGACGATGCCACGACCATTGCGTGCGCTGAGGCAGGCGAGCGTTGATTCCGGTTCTCCAGGAAACAGCAGATCGCTGATGAGCAGGCGCATGGCCCCGGAGCGCAGCGGGAGGCGGTTGAGAGCCGGTGCGGCGGCGCTGGCGTGCAGTTCGCGCACTCGTTCGGGCCACAGGCCGCTAAGAATGACCTCAGGCTCCAGGAATTGATGCTGTGCTCCGGCGATGGCGTGGCAACGCAGCGTGGCGCCGGATTGCAGCGATGTTTCAACGACAAAGGCGAACAACTCCAGTGCGCGCTGCTCCTTCGTTGGAAAGGCGAACATGGAGGCGGACACATCGAAGATCACATCCACGAGCGGGCGCACCTCCTCGCGGTAGAGCTTCATGGAGTAGGTGCCGGTGCGCGCGTAGGCCTGCCAGTTGATCTGGCGCGGATCATCGCCCGGCAGGTAGATGCGGTGATCTTGAAAATCGAGGCTGCTGCCCGTGCCACTGCCCATGAACTCGCCCGCATGCCCGCGCCAGCGCTGCTGGCGGAAGGGCAGCTTCAGCACCCGCGCCCAGCCACGGGCACGCGCGTGCAGAGAGCGCAGGGCGGTAGCGTCATTGAGCAATGTCATTGGCGCGGTGGGGTGAGTGGTCGGCGAGAGTCAGCGCCTCGTGTTCGAGCCGGGTATAGTCGGCAAAGTGCGTCCTGGCACGCATCAGCGCGGCGATGAGCCACAAGACACTGAAAAAACTACCCGCGATCATGATGCCCTTACGGCTTTGATAACTCACGGTCTCAGCGCCAAACAACGTGGTCACCGGTGTCAGCACGCCCAGCATGGCAAAGTCGCGCGCGCGCATGACCTCGCAGAACATCGAGAACAGGATGCCAACCGCCACCATGCAGAGTTGCACCACCCACCAATTGGCAAAGATGTTCGTGCGGTTGATGCGCACCAACACCGGCGTGAAGGCGGCGAGAACCAGACAGAGCATGTAGATCCCGGGACCATCGTCCC
>CAXNGR010000331.1:0-5406 GCA_964201265.1 Verrucomicrobiaceae bacterium | reverse complement strand
CATGACGGGCGCGGCCTGAAACTTCCAAACGAGCGCTCCATCCGTGGCGCGGAGGCAATAGACGAGGCCATCTTTGCCACCAAAGAACACGCGGCCTTTCCAATACGTCGGCGGTGAGTCGATGCGGCCACCGGCGATGAAATGCCATGCGGGTTTGCCTGTGGCGGCGTCAAAGGCGTGCAGCGTGTGCTTATCGACCTCGCTGACAAAGGTGAGGCCAGCGGCGGTGGTGGTGGTGCTGAGCGGTGGCGTGAGTTTGACCTCCCAGGCCATGGCGAGATCTTTTTTCAGATCGCTCTTCGCCGCGCCGCTGCGGGCGTTGTCACTGCGATAGGTCGGCCAGTCTTCGCTGCTGGCTTCTTTTTCGTCGATGGCATCGGCATACGCGAGTCCTTTGACGAGACGCTGATCATCCGGCGTATTCGCAGGCATCGGATAACGCGGAGCGCTGGCCATGACGGCCATGCCATCGAGCTTTGCCTCGGGGTAACAGGCGCAGTTGTGAGGTCCGGCATACGTCAGGCCGTTGGCGGGCATCACGCCATAAAGGCAGGCTCCACGCACCCAGTGATTGAGATCCCAGTGCTGCTTTTCCATATCGACATACTCGATGCCAGTGCGGCTGGGGATGATGTATTTTTCCGTCGCCTTGCCCATGTAGCAGCGGTGATGGAACCAGTAGGTGCCCTCCGGCACGTCGGGGAAGAAGCTCTTCTTTTTCTCGCCAGTAAGCGGATCAAAGCCACGATACTCGCCGCTTTGATTGCCGTTCATGTTGCCGGAATTCCACACGAGGCCCTGCGCGACGATGACGTCCTCCAGGCTGCGGTAGCCGCTCTTTTCATGCGGCGCGGTCCAGATGTCTTTGCCGGTTTCAGCATTCATGCCCTTCATCGCGCCATCGCCACCGGCGTAGATGATGACATCCTTATGAAGGAGGATGCGCGGGGCGAAATTGAACTCATAAAGCTGGCGGCGCTTCGTGGGATCGGTGGTGAATTTCACCTCGCCGGTCTTCACCTCGCGAGCGGCGATGCCGTCGCCATTGTAATAGACGAGGCGTTTGTCATCGATGGCCAAGGTGACGGGCGCGATGCGGTCTTCCTGCTGCCAGAGCGTCTTGCCGCTCTCGGCTTCAATGGCGAAAAGGTGGCGCGGTTTGCCGTCCCAATTGAACTCGGTTTCCACACGCTTCTGATCGCTCTGCTGCTTCACAGCGAACTCTTTGTTGAGGCGATCCGCATCCTTGTTCACTAGGGCAAAGAGGGTGCCGTTGCGCATGATGATCTCCTCGGCCCCTTTCGTTTGGTCATACACACGGATGACATTGCCCGTGGCTCCATCGAGGCAGGAAATCGGATCGGTGATGCCCATGGTGACATAGACCTTGTCACCCATCGCCACGATGCGGCGCGTGAGCTGCGTGGGGCCGGACTTCAGCGGCCAGAGATGCGTGCTCCACTCCGGGATCGGCTTTTTCCAAAGCACGGTGCCGTTGAAGGCATCGCGAGCGATGAGCACAAACTTCGCCGGCATGAGGATGGAGATGCGGCTGCCCTCGTCGATGATGTAATAGATGCGGCCACCGGCGCTGACCTTGGCGCTCACTGACGACATGCGGTCATGATGCCGACTCCAGCGCGGATTCCCGACCCACTGCATCCGCGACGGCGGCCCGACGAGCATGTCCTTCGAGGTGGGATTGCCCTTCGAATCGTAAGCGTAGTGCGTCCACTCATCCATGTCCTTCGGCCAGGCTTTGGTGATCTTTTCCCAGGTGCTGCCTTTTTTGATCATCGCCACGCCCAGCGGCGTCAGCACGCGGTCGATTTCCTCTTTGGAAACGGCGGCCGCGTCCTCGATAACGAGTAGGTTCACATAGTTCTCGATGTAGGGCAGGTGCTGACCGTTCCATTCCGAAACCGCCACCGCACCGCTCACTCCGGCCTTGTAAATGGCATCGCGGATGGCAGGCACCTTGTCCGCCTCCTTCGTGAGGCCCTGGATTTGGTAGGAATCATTCGCCCGCAGCTTTTGCGTCACCGAGCCGTCCCCACAGCCCACATGGACCACGATGCCGCCTTTCACGCCAGATTGAGCGAGAATGTCTGAGGCCTCGTCAGCGAAGAGCGGAGAGCAGAGGGCGAAGAGAAAGAAGAAAAGGCGTTTCATGCGAGCGGCCTGAAACGCAGCCGCTAGACCGAGCTTTCAGGCCAGTTGGCCATAGCACACAACTCCCAGGCAAGAATCGCCAGCTTTAATTGAGATACTTCTCGAAATCCTTCGGCAGCGCGTCTTTGCCGCCCAGATCGCGGCAGACCAAGGCGAGCGATTTCGCCTGCTTCGCCAGTTTTTCATCTTTAGGCGCAGCAGAGATTTTCGTGTCAGTCAAACGCAGCGCGGACACCGCGGCGAGGCGGACCAGTGAGGCTTCGGAGCCAAGATCGAGCGTGAGCGCACGGTGGAAGTCCATCAGCGCGAGATCAGGCTGCTTTTGAGATTCTTCGTTCCAAACAGCCCGCAAATAGCACAATCCAGCGAGTCGCGACGCGCGCAGCCGCTTGAACGGCGCCTGCGGCAACTTCAACGGGTTCGCGTCCTCGAATTTTTTGATGAACGCGCCGAGTGACAGCCAGTCCTTCTTGCCCATCAGCGCCCAGCCTTCGAGATCAACGAAGTCCTCGGTGTAATGCGCACTGAAGCTCAACGGATTCGCGAGTTGCTTGTCCATCGCCTTCGCCAGATCGGCATAGCGGCCCAGCTTTTGCAGGGACATGAACTGATACAACCGAGCCAGGGAGCCAAAGCTGTCCTGTAAGGGCACGAGTTTATCAAATTCGTCTCCAAGCTGTGCAAGCAGCTTCTCCGCCTCCGAATGATTGCCTGCGGCAAAGGTTTGCATGGCGAGGGACCAGCCTTTCGGCTCGTCGATGGTCATATCACGGATGTTTGTCAGCGGCAGCTTGTAGCTGCTGCCACCGTTGGGAGCGGTACTGATGACGATCCCGTCTTTTTCAGCGCCGATGAGAAATGCTGCGGTCGGCTCACCGTTGAGATTGGTAATCTGAATGGCCAGCGGCTCGGCATGCAGGCCGCAGACCGTCAAAAGGAGGAGAAAAACGGGCTTTTTCATGGCGTCATGACGGTTCATTCACGCACACCCCACAGACCTTCGTCGGGATGCTCGGGCGCGTTGAGCTTCTTGCGCAGGGTTTTGTAGTGCTCCTTGGCCTTTTTGACAAAGGGGCCAGCCACCTCGTGCTCGCCAAGCTTGTACATGCGCGAAACGGTGTCCTTGATGAGGCGGAAGGCCTTGTCGTCGTTCCCCTTCTTCATCTGAATTTCCGCTGCGCGTAGGCGGGCCTCGGCCGAATACTGAACGACGTTTTCCAGCGGTGGGCCCACGAAGGGTGTGTAGGCCTCCAGCGCCTTGTCGGTGTCGTTGAGGTTTTCGTAGCAATGACCGAGGCGGTAATAGGCTTCGGCACGAGTGCGGGTGAAGCGCTTGTCCTTGGCCATCGCGAGCAGGGTGTCGGCGGCTTCCTGCCACTGCTTGCGGTTGTAATAAATGCGCGCCTTGTCGATCATCGCCTCTTCAACGTACTCAGGCTTGTCCTGCAGTTCACGAATGACCTGATCAAAGGCGGAAACGGCCTCTTGGAAGCTGCCCGCCTCTCCGGTCTTCGCCAGCACACGCGCTTTGCCCATGAGAGCGAGGGGGTAATGCTCCGACTGGCCGCGATCCATGACCGCCTTGAACCAATCCAGTGCCTCCTTGCCCTGGTCACGGTCTGCCATGTCACGTCCGACTTTCACGAGAATGTAAGAGGACAGCTCAACCTTGTTGAAGGTCCGCAAATCCTCGTAGGCCACCTGGATCTGAGCGGCGCGCTTGGGGAACTTGTCTTTGTAGGCTTCGTTTTCCAGCAGGTCGATCTTGGCCATGTTCAGCCAAGCACGCAGCGTGTTGTTAATCTTTGCGCCGTCCTGCGGAACAAAATTCGTCAGTCGCTCCAGCAAAGGCTCCGGCCCGACGATGTCGAGGTAGTTCTGCGTGTAGGAGCCGATGGCTTCCTCAATGCCGGTGCCCGTGTCCCCGCTGCCGAGCCGCACGATCACCTTCTCCAGCGCGTCGAGCCCCTCCTTGCCGCGTTTGGCTTCCTTCAAAGGCTCCAGCGAGCCGACGATGACCTCGGCATCGTAAAATCCGCCGCTGTACTTCGCCATGTAATCGTCGTAATACTTGAGGACATCCTGCGGCTTATTCAGGGCATTAGCGACGCGAATGAGCTGCACCAGCACCCGGCCCACGATGGCTTTGTGGGACTCGCCTTCCGCCGCCTCACCCAATTCACGCGCCTTCAAGTAAGCCGTCTCGGCCTTTTCGTTCGCGTTCAGCATGAGGTGCGAATCACCGCGCATCGCCAGCGCACGGTCGAGATCTGGCAGGTTGGGGCGGCGTTTTTCGAGATCTTCGACGACCTCAAGGCACTTCGCATATTCTGCGAGCTGGAAGTGGCTCGTGGCGCGGTCCAGCAGCGCAAAGCCGATGTACTCGGATTCCGGGAAGTCCTTGTTGAATGAATCGAGCTTTGGCCCGGCCTCCTGCCACTTTTTCATGCGCACGAGGCTGGAGGCCTCAAAGTAGCGCGACGCCTCCTTGAACTTGCTCTGCGGAAAGCGCTGCGCGTGAGAAGCCAGTTCCTTCTGCGCCTCCTCGGTGCGTCCGAGATTGAAAAACGACGCGCCGATCACAAAATCCGTCAGATCGCGGTCTTTGGAATCTGGCGGCAGTGGCTTGCGGATGCTTTCTGCCAACTCCACGGCCTGTTCATACTGCTTGGCGAAGAACACATTCTCCAACAGCAGCGTGTTCACGTTGCCAGCATACTCATGCTGCGGGAACTCCTTGCGGAACTGCTCACCGAGCGCCTTGGACAGATCCTGCTGCCCTGTTGCCAATGCCGTGCGCATGGCACCGAACAACATCATGGGCCGATGCGTGCTCTTCGGCGCAGCGGTGACGCCATGCGAATAAATGGCGTAACCTGCGGAGAAATTTCCCAGACGCTCGTAGCAGCCCGCCAGGGTGAGCAGCGCGATCCAGTCGATGCTGTCGTCGTCCTGCACCTGGGCGGTGTATTTCTCGATCTCTTTTTTGAGCAGTTCAGGCACGCGGCCCCGGTAGCGAAGGGCGCGACCGTTGAGATCATGCAACACGTCGCTACTCGTCGCCATGAGGCTGAGAAGTCGGATGGCGAGCGTCTGCTGTTCGTTTTCCGAGGCGGCACGGGCCACGGTGAGCAGGCGGGCGTTGAAATCAAACCGCGCCATGTCGAAGGCAGAGAGCTTCAGCTTCACGCCATGCTGGTCGATGAAGGCATGCGCCGCTTTTTCAGTCTCCGC
>CAXNGR010000330.1:0-5411 GCA_964201265.1 Verrucomicrobiaceae bacterium | reverse complement strand
CGGCGCTGTCGGCCAGCTTCACCTTCTTGGCATGCACGCGAAGAATTTCCTCGCGGCCTTTCACATCGGGCAGATTCACGGTGACCTGGCGGTCAAAGCGACCGGGGCGAAGCAAGGCGGGATCAAGCACATCGGCGCGGTTTGTGGCGGCGATGATGATGATGCCTTCCTGGGTGTCAAAGCCGTCCATTTCAACGAGGAGTGCGTTGAGCGTCTGTTCACGCTCGTCGTGACCACCGCCCATGCCATGACCGCGATGACGGCCCACGGCGTCGATTTCATCAATGAAGATGAGGCAAGGGGCGTTCTTCTTGCCCTGCTCAAACATGTCGCGCACACGACTGGCACCGACACCGACGAACATTTCGACGAAGTCCGAGCCGCTGATGCTGAAGAACGGCACATCGGCCTCACCGGCGATGGCCTTGGCCAGCAAGGTCTTGCCAGTGCCGGGAGGGCCGGTCATAAGGACGCCTTTGGGGATCTTGCCGCCGAGGCGCTGGAACTTCTTGGGGTCTTTGAGGAACTCGACGATCTCCTGCACTTCTTCCTTCGCCTCTTCGACGCCTGCGACGTCCTTGAAGGTGACTTTGTTGCGGTCTTGCGCGAGCATCTTGGCCTTGCTCTTGCCAAAGCTCATCGCCCCACGGCCAGCGCTGCGGAGTTGCTGGCGCACGAGGAAGTAGAAGAAGGCCAGGATGATCAGCAGCGGCAGCAGAAAGCCGATGAGCGAGGACCACATGTCATTGTCGTAGAACGGGATGAGCACGAGGCCGTGTTTGTCGAACAGAGCACGGAGCTCTTCTTTCTGGAACTCGATGTTCACGGCCACGCTGAACTCCTTCGACTCGTTTTTAGCAGCGTTGATCCCACCAGACTTGTTGGAATTGTCTGGTGCCGGCTCGATGGGCAGCGGCTTGCTGAGATCTGGGACGGTTTCGCTTCCGGCGGTCAGCGGAGCACCGTTGGGGCCTGCCGGAAAATAGAAGCCCTTGATAGTCTGCTCGGAGGTGGTGTCTGAGTTGACGAGTAGGAGCTTCTTGGACTTGTCGATCTGGTTGTTTTCGACGCTCTTTTTGAACTCGGCGTAGTCAAAGACCTTCCGGCTGGCCACCAGCCCTTTGTTCATCATGAAGCCCGAGATCAGCAGGGTGATCGCGAGGGCGAAGAGCATGAAACCGCGCCAGTTAAACTGCGGATCTTGATTGCGGCGGCTGGGGCCGTCGGGGCGGTTGTTGAAGGGGTCGTCAGACATGGGCTAGGTTTGTTACAGAATAGTAACGCGAGTCCGAGCATACATGCCGGTAATTTTTTTGCAAAACGGGATTCCGGCCCCGTTTTGGAGCAAAGAGGCGGAGAAACGGGTGTCAGAGGTGAGATGTTAGAGGTGAGAAGGAGGCTGGCGCCCAAAACCCCTCACCACTGACTTCTCACAACTCACGTTTCGCCATCAATGCCTGATCGCTTTGAACTCCCGTGTTAGGCTCGTCAGCGAATCCTCCACGCCCATGCGTTCCAGGCTGCTCGCGCCGACGAAACCATCCGCCGTGGTCTTGCTGAGGATGTATTCCGCGTCCTTCGGCGTGTTGATCGGCCCGCCATGGGTGAGGGTAAAGACGTTCGGGTTCACGCTTTTCGCGGCGTCGATGATGTCCTGCGTCACTTTGACCGTGTGATCCCAGCTCACCACGGCATTCGTCACGCCGATGCTGCCACCGACGGTCGTGCCGACATGGGCGATGATCGCGTCCGCGCCGTTTTTGGCCATCTTGATCGCCTCCTCCGGCGTCGCCACATAGACGATGCTGAACAGATCCATGCGTGTGGCTAGGCCGACCATTTCAAATTCCTTTTCCACGCTCATGCCAGTCTCTTCCAGCACGCCGCGGAAGTGACCGTCCACGATGGTATGGGTGGGGAAGTTGTTCACCCCGCTGAAACCCATCTCTTTTACGCGTCCCAGCCAGTGCCACATGCGGCGGCGCGGGTCGGTGGCATGCACGCCGCAGACCACCGGGATTTCTTTGACGACAGGGAGTACTTCATACTCGCCGATCTCCATGGCGATGGCATTGGCATCGCCATAAGCCATCAGGCCGCAGGTGGAGCCGTGGCCCATCATGCGGAAGCGGCCGCTGTTATAAATGATGATCAAATCCGCGCCGCCCTTCTCGATGAACTTCGCGCTGATGCCCGTGCCCGCGCCTGCGGCGATGATCGGCTCGCCTTTCGCCAGCGTCGCCTTGAGGCGATCAACGACTTCTTGCTTCGTGTAGGGATTTCCGATTCCGGTCCAGGGATTGGGCATGGCTTGGTGAGGTTTGCGGTTGTTTGCGATGGTTGGCGCTTCGCGCGTTTGCAGTTGTTTGGTAAACCATTGCAAACCACCGCCAACAACGGCAAACAACCGCAAACCTTCCCGAATGCACGCCAAAGCTGCCATCCAAGAGCTATCCGAAACCCACACGCACGGGCCGGACACGAAGTTTCGCGTGGTACGGGCCACGGAGCGGGATGTGCGCCCCTGGCTGCGTGGAGCACCGGTCTGCGGCACGCTGGGCACGCACCGCATCGCCCATGCGGGTGTGATGACGGCGCGTGCGCCCTACCGCATCGTGCGGATGCACCAGGGCGGTTTGTATTTCCTCGCCTGTTTGGAGGGTGAGGGCCGCGTGCTGGTGGATGGTGCGTGGAAGAAATGCGGCGCGGGCATGGCCGTGGCACTGCCGCCGTTCATGGTGAACGCCTTTCAGGCCGTCCCCGGCAAGATCTGGCGCTGCTGTTGGGTGCGCTACGAGCAGCAGCCGGAGCAAAAGCCGATTTTGAGCAGCAGCTCGCCCCTCATGGCCCCCTTCGCGGGCACCGCGCTCTGGAATGCCATTGAGGGACTTATTGAGGAAGCCGGACACGAGGCTAAACCCGCCGCCATGTTTCACTGGACCGAGCTCATCCAGCACTATGTGGAGCGCTTTGCCCAGCCCTGGCAAGTGGACGACCGCCTGCACCGCATCTGGGAAAAAGTCTCCGCCAATGTGGGCCATGACTGGACGCTCGACGAGCTTGCCCGTCAGGCTCACGTCAGCACCGAGCACCTGCGCCGCCTCTGCCGCAAAGCCTTGGGCCGCACGCCGATGCATCACGTCACCTGGCTGCGCATGCGCAAGGCCGCCGAACTGCTCTCCACGACGAATTTGAAGGTGGAGACGATCTCCAATGAGGTCGGCTACATGAATCCCTTCGTTTTCAGCAACACTTTCAAAAAATGGATCGGCTGGCGACCGAGCGAGCATCGCAGTCGGATGGGCGGGTGAATCAGTGGCTCGACGAGAAGATCGGGGAGGATGTCGTGTGCTGGCTCTCACAAACCACCGCCAGCAGGTGCGAGGCAGGATAGACAGGAGAATGAGGGCAGAAGAATGGCTTCATCGGATCATTTCCGTCACAAGACGGCGAAGGATCGTCCGCGGGCCGCTTCATGACTGATTCAGCCGTTTGGGCTGGCAAAAAGATGGCTGGCAAAAAATAGGATCATTCTCCTGCCAATGATCCCTCCGTTCTGTTCAGCCAAACCCTGACAGAGATTTCAAGGCAGGATAGGCAGGAGAATGGGGGCAGAAGAATGGCTTCAATCGGGATGGCGCTGGCCTCAACATCTGGCGTTCTGATTGCGGAAACGCGGTTCCTTGGTTGGATGGATGACGCATGACTGGAATTCTTTTCGAGCTTGGCCTTTTGTTTGTTTTGCTCCTTGCCAACGGGGTCTTCGCGATGGCGGAGATCGCGGTGGTGTCTTCCCGCAGGGCGCGGCTGCAGATGCTGGCAGACAAGGGCACGCGAGGGGCGCGGACAGCTCTGCGTCTGGTGGAAAATCCGGGGGTGTTTCTTTCCACGGTGCAGGTGGGCATCACGCTGGTGGGCACGCTGGCGGGGGCGTCGAGCGGCGCGGCCTTGATCGGCCATTTGACGCCGATGATCGCAGGGGTGGCGTTTTTACAGCCGTGGGCGGGGCCGCTGGCCACGGTCATCGTGGTGGGCGTCATCACCTTTCTCTCGGTGGTCGTGGGGGAGCTGGTGCCGAAGCGGCTGGCGATCGTGTCCCCCGAAACGACAGCGGCTCGGCTGAGCCGCCCGATGGCGGGGCTGTCGCGCCTGACCGGGCCGGTGGTGAACCTGCTGGACGCGACGAGCGGTCTGATCGCCCGCATGCTGGGCGCGACCTCGGGCGGGGAGCAGGGCGTGTCCGAGGAGGAGGTGCGTGCGATGATTCACCAAGGGACGCTGTCGGGTGTCTTCAAGGTGAGCGAGCAGCGCATGGTGGAGGGCGTGCTGGAACTCGACGATCTGGTGGCCAGCGATGTGATGACGCCGAAGAACAGCATCGTGTGGATCGACCTGGATGAAAACGACGAGGAGAACTGTCAAAAAATCGCCGCCAGCGGGCATTCACACTTTCCTGCGCATCGCGGCACGCGTGACAACGTGCTGGGCATGATCTCAGTGAAGGCGTTGTGGGCACGGAGGCAGATGGGTGAGGTGCCTCGGCTCGAATCGTTGCTGAAGGAGCCGGTATTTGTGCCGGAAACGATGCCCTGCCCGCGCATCATTGAGGAATTCCGCAAGCAGCGCCGTCATCTGGCGCTGGTGGTGGACGAGTTCGGCGGTGTGGCTGGTCTGGTGACGCTCAATGACATGATGGAGGCGATTCTCGGCTCCATGCCGGACCAGGACCAGCGCGAGCGCCCACAGGTGCGCGAGCAGGGCGAGAATGGCTGGATCGCCGACGCGCAGATGGACATTGAAGACGTGGCCACCGCTACGGGCCTGGCACTGCCACCCGATGAGATCAACGATGGACTCTACCGCACGCTCTCCGGCTTCATCCTGCATCGGCTTGGCCATGTGCCGAAGGAGGGCGAGCGCTTCACCTCCGGTGCTCATGAACTCGAAATCACCGATACGGACCGTCAGCGTATCGACAAGGTGACGATCCGGCGGCTGCCGCCGCCTGACGTGGTGGAAGGGGTTTAATCCTCCCCATCCTCACGCGAGATGCCGGCGTAGAGCTCGGGGAAGCGGCGTTCGAGTGACTTAGGGGTGATGTAGCCGATGAGCTGGGCCTCGTTCCAATCGGCGAGGCCCCAGAACTCGTGCGGGAAGGCCATGATGACGGCGGTGCAGGTGGGCATCTTCGGGATGTGGGCGCGGGCGAGGATATGCTCGGCGAAATCATGCATGCCGGGATTGTGCCCGAAGATCATGGCGTGGTTCCAGCTCTCTTCGAAGTTGCGCATGACATCAAGGATGCGCTCGGATTCGGCGAGGTAGAGCCGGGACTGGAGCAGCAGGCTGTCCACCGGGAGGGCGAAGGTCTCGCGCATGATCTGCGCAGTGGTGAGGGCACGCAGGGCGGT
>CAXNGR010000329.1:0-5421 GCA_964201265.1 Verrucomicrobiaceae bacterium | reverse complement strand
CGCCCGGCTCGGTTTGAAAACGCAGGCCGATCCAGCCATGGCACTCTTCCTTGGTATCGCGGTAAGATTTCGCCCGCACGGTGTCGGCCAGGGTGAAGAAGGTCGTCGTCGAGCCGCGCTTGGCATTGAGGCGCTGGATGAGCATGGGGTACTCGTGCTCCAGCATGGCACACATACGCTGGCGGGAGACGTAGCGGGTGGCTTTGCCGTAGATCTCGTCGCTGATGATCATGTCGTAGGCGGACATGGTCTTCGCCACGGTGCCGGAGGCTCCCCCGGCGCGGAAAAACCAGTTCGCGATTTCCTGCCCAGCTCCGATCTCGGCAAAGGTGCCGTAAATGGTGTGGGCAAGGTTGATTTTGAGCGCTTTTTCAAGAGTTCCAGGGCGTTCGGTGACGGCATTCATGCGGTGAACATACGATGCGCGGCCCTGCTGCCGATGCACGAGCCATTTGAAGACGTTTAAGCCCCGTTTCTGGCACACCGGCCCCTGCATGGCTCAAAAGCGGCCAGTTGCGCCAAGTGCCACGCCAATTGTGCCAAAAATGGCACTTTATCCCTCTTCTCACGTCTCACCTCTCACGCCTCACTTTTTCACAAGTCATTGATTCACAACGATCAAAGTCGTGCCGCCCCCCACTTGGCACGCTTTGAGCCAAGTAAAGAGCACCAAAACCCCAACTCACACCCTTTTCCCTACCCCCAAAACCATGAGCAAAATCCTCGGCATTGACCTCGGCACCACGAACTCCTGCATGGCCGTCCTCGAAGGCGGCAAAGCCACGGTGCTCGAAAACAGCGAAGGCGCCCGCACGACGCCTTCCATCGTCGCCTTCACCAAGAGCGGCGAGCGCGTCGTCGGTCAGGCCGCCAAACGCCAAGCCGTGACGAACCCCCGCAACACCGTCTTCTCCGTGAAGCGCCTCATGGGCCGCAAATTCGTCGAGCTGACCGATGCCGACAAGCGCATGCCCTACAAGATCGTGGCCGCTGCCAATGGCGACGCCCATGTGCAGGTCGAAGTCGGCGGCGAAACGAAGACTTACAGCCCGCAGGAAGTCAGCGCGATGATCCTCGCGAAGCTGAAGGCCGACGCGGAAGCCAAGCTCGGCGAAACGATCACGGAAGCCGTCATCACCGTTCCTGCTTACTTCAATGACAGCCAGCGCAACGCCACGAAGGCTGCTGGTGAGATCGCCGGCCTGAACGTGCGCCGCATCATCAATGAACCGACCGCCGCGGCCCTCGCCTACGGTCTCGACAGCAAGTCCGACGAAAAAGTCGCCGTGTATGACCTTGGCGGCGGCACTTTCGACATCAGCGTGCTCGAAATCGGCGACGGCGTCTTCGAAGTGCTCGCCACCGATGGCGACACGCACCTCGGCGGCGACGATTGGGACAACACCCTCATCACCTGGATCGTCAACGAATTCAAAACCGACAGCGGCATCGACCTCAGCGGCCAGCCGGACGCGCTTCAGCGCATCAAGGAAGAAGCCGAGAAGGCCAAGATCGCCCTCAGCTCCAGCCAGAGCTACGATCTGAACCTGCCCTTCATCACCGCTGACGCTACCGGGCCGAAGCACATCATGAAGACGCTCACCCGCGCCAAGATGGAGCAGCTCACCGACACTCTCTTCGAGCGCACCATCAAGCCGGTGAAGGATTGCCTCGCTGCCGCCAAGCTCGACGCCTCAAAAATCGACGAACTCGTGCTCGTCGGCGGCATGACCCGCATGCCGAAGGTCGTTGAAACCGCGAAGAAACTCGCTGGCAAAGATCCTCATCAGGGCGTGAACCCGGATGAAGTCGTCGCCATCGGCGCTGCCATTCAGGGCGGTGTGCTCAAAGGCGACGTCAAAGACGTGCTCCTGCTCGACGTGACCCCGCTCACGCTCTCCATCGAGACCGCTGGCGGTGTCGCCACGCCGATGATCCCGCGCAACACGACCATTCCGAAGAAGCACAGCCAAGTTTTCTCCACCTACAGCGACAACCAGCCCGGTGTCGAAATCGTCGTCCTTCAGGGCGAGCGCCCGATGTCCCGCGACAACAAAACGCTCGGCACCTTCAAGCTCGACGGCATCCCACCGGCACCACGCGGCGTGCCGCAAGTGGAAGTCACCTTTGACATCGACGCCAACGGCATCCTGCACGTCTCCGCGAAGGAAAAAGTGTCCGGCAAGGAGCAGAAAATCTCCATCCAGGGCAGCTCCGGCCTCAGCCAGGAAGAAATCGAAAAAGCCAAGCGCGACGCTGAAGAGCACGCCGAGGAAGACTTGAAGCGCAAGGAAGCCGTCGAAGTGAAGAACAAGGCCGAGGGCCTCAGCTTCGAGATCGAGAAGCAGCTCAAGGACTGGGAAGAAAAAGTTCCCGCCGACCAGCTCGCCCCGATCAAGGATAAGCTCACCTCATTGAAGTCCGCCGTCGAATCTGGCGACACCGACAAGATGAAGGCCCAGACCGAAGAACTCGAAAAACTCTTCGCCGCCGCCTACCAAGCCGCCGCTGCCGCAGGCGCAACGGCCGGAGCCCCCGGTGGCATGCCCGACATGGGCGGAATGGGTGGTGCAGGCCCTGATGTCGCTGCTTCGGAAACGAAGTCGCAGGACAAAGGCAAGGTCGTCGATGCTGACTTCGAAGTCGTGGACAAGGACAAGTAATCGCTGACTCACGATGCAAAAAACGACAACAGCGTGTGGATTCGACGGGGTGCCAATGATTCATCGGCACTTCGTATTCCATCGCGCTCGGGTCGCTGTTTTCGACGCAATCCCGCAACCCCGATGAGCCTGGAAGCCCTCAAGGAACTGTCTGCACTCGATGGAGAGGCCAAAAGCCTCCTCCAGCGGCATGACGAGATCCTGTTGGCCACCCGCCGTCGTTTCCTGAGCCAGATCGTCGAGTGCTTCACCTCACTCACCGAGGCCGAGGGCTTCAAAATCAAGCGTGATCCGATGGGCGCGAGCGCCCGGCTGGACCAAACCGAACTGGCGATCAGTTGCACCGATCCTTCCCACACGCTGGTCGATTCCCAAGCGAAGTATGTGGTGACTTGCTCGCTGGCACCGAACATATCTTATGGCATCCTGCTGTGCCGCCAGCCTTTGGTGGAATTCACCAACCAGAGCGCCGACACCAACGACCAGATCACGAACAAGCGCCTGGAGATCCAGTATCTCAAATCGTTGATCGAAACGCACGGCAACGACCAGTGGTTCGTCGTCGGTCGCCTGGAAAACAGCGCCGATGGTCGCGGCATGACCGGGCAGCTCGGTCCGCCCTTTGAATCCTTTCAAACCTTCGAGCAGGCCATGAAAACGGCCCTGCGCGAGATTTCTAACGCCGCCCTGGCCCCACGCTCCGCATGAACACGCCCGCCTTCTCCATCGCGGTCGTTTTGGCCGCCACATGCCTCGCCTCCTGCGGCAAATCCACGCCGGAGGCACCTCAAGCGGCTGCTTCCACGCCCGCGCCTGTTTCGGAGACCCGCATTGAGTCGGAGATCGCCAACGCGCTCGCGGGCACTGCGCCGACCGCCGCCAGCGCCAGCGATTTGCAACGCGAGGCAGAGGGCATCATGGCCCAATATCCCGGCAAAACTGCTGCGGACCTGCTCAACGTGCCCGAGGTGAATGCGAAGCTGCGCAATCTTCTGGGCAAACTGGCGCAGGACAAGGCGCTGCAGCAGCGTATCAACTCCAGCGTCGATCTTGCGGCGCAGATCAAGGGCCTCGATGGCGCGGCCCGGCTGGATCTCGATATCAAAGGCTACGACAAGGCCCGCACCAGCCGCATGCTGCAGGCCGCGCTCTCCGAAGACCCGAACCAGCTCGTGGCCTTCCTCGTCGGCGAGATCGGTGAGGCCGCGCCGGACATCAGCTATGGCGGCATGGAACGCGCCCCGAACGGCGTCGCCATCGTGCCGAATCCGGCCGCTGCTACGACACCCAAGACCGATTTACCCGACTGAATTTCCCCAATTTCCGCCCGGCCAGCCGACACACCAAACCGTGTGACAGCAGGCCGGGCAGACAACCCGAAACCAAACCAGAAACCACAACCCTCAAAGCACAAACCAGACCAACTATGGCTACCTCCATCACCCCCCTCGGACGCCGCGTCCTCGTGAAGCGCTCCACCAGCGAAGAAAAGACCGCCGGTGGCATCTTCCTTCCTGACACCGCCAAAGAAAAGCCGCAGGAAGCTGAAGTGCTCGCACTTGGCACCGGCAAAGACGACGAAGGAAAAGACGTGTCCACGCTCTTCACCGTCAAGGTCGGCAACAAGGTCCTCATCTCCAAGTACGGCGGCACGGAAGTGAAGCTCAACGGCGACGACGTCCTCATCATCAACGAAACCGACATCCTCGGCATCATCGCTTAATCCATCCACCCCTAACCCCAAACTCACCCCTTAAACTATTATGGCTAAACAACTCTACTTCGACGAAGCCGCCCGTCAGGCACTCCTCCGTGGCGTCACCAAACTGGCCCGCGCCGTGAAGGCCACTCTTGGCCCAGCAGGTCGCAACGTCATCCTGGAAAAGAAATTCGGTAGCCCTACGATCACCAAGGACGGCGTCACCGTCGCCAAGGAAATCGAACTGCCAGACGCTTATGAAAACATGGGCGCCCAGCTCATCAAGGAAGTCTCCTCCAAGACCTCCGACATCGCTGGTGACGGCACCACGACCGCCACGGTCCTGGCCGAAGCCATCTACGCTGAAGGTCTCCGCAACGTGACCGCTGGCGCCAACCCAATCTCCCTCCAGCGCGGCATCATGAAGGCTACGGAAGCCATCGTCGCCAAGCTCAAGGAAATCAGCACCCCGGTGAAGGACAGCAAGGAAGTGGCCCAGGTCGCGACCGTGTCCGCCAACTGGGACGCCAGCATCGGCAACATCATCGCCGAAGCCATGGACAAAGTGGGCAAGGAAGGCACCATCACCGTCGAAGAAGCCAAGAGCATCGAAACGACCCTCGAAGTCGTGGAAGGCATGCAGTTCGACAAGGGCTACCTCTCCCCTTACTTCGTCACCAATCCTGAGACGATGGAGTGCAACCTTGAGAACGCCTACATCCTCATCAACGAGAAGAAGGTCAGCAACCTCAAGGACATGCTCCCTCTGCTTGAGAAGGTCGCTCGCTCCGGCAAGCCCCTCCTCATCATCGCCGAAGACGTCGAAGGTGAAGCCCTTGCCACCCTCGTGGTGAACAAGCTGCGCGGCACCCTCAACATCGTGGCCGTGAAGGCTCCTGGCTTCGGCGACCGCCGCAAGGCCATGCTCGAAGACATCGCCATCCTCACCGGCGGCCGCTGCATCACCGAAGACCTCGGCATCAAGCTTGAGAACATCGAGCTTACCGACCTCGGCCGTGCCAAGCGCATCACCATCGGCAAGGAAAACACCGTCATCGT
>CAXNGR010000328.1:0-5426 GCA_964201265.1 Verrucomicrobiaceae bacterium | reverse complement strand
ACGACGGTGGAGGTCTTCTCTCCGGCTTCTTCCGAGGTAAGGATCACCTGCTGCATCTTGATCGTCGAGCCGGGCTTGTTGGCCTCGTCGATGATGTCCTGGAACTTATCGTGAGCAATGATGCTCAGGCGATCCACCGCCGCCACGCCAGTGCGCTTGCCGTAGGGCAGGCGCAGACCGCGTCCGATGGACTGCTCGATGAGGATGCGTGCATTGGCCGCACGCAGCGGGACGATGGTGTAGAGGTTCGTCACGTCCCAGCCTTCTTTGAGCATGTTCACGTGGATCACGATCTCGGTTGGCTCTTCGTTGTGCTCCACCTTGAGCAGGCGTTCCACCATCTCGTCCTCTTCCGCTCCGGTCTTGCTGCTATCCACTTGGATCACCTTGTCCTTGTAGCGGCCCTCAAAGAAGTCGTCGGACTTGATCAGTTCCACGAGGCTCTTGGCGTGCGTCGTATCACGGGCAATCACCAGCACAAAGGGCTTCACGATGTCCACCGATGCCTCGCGGGCATAGGTTTCCAGCAGCACCTTCGTTTGCTCGTGCATCCGCACGCCGTCTTCCAGCTTCAGTTGCTCGATGGCTTCTGCCGACATGCCCTGCGGGCTGAAGTCTTTGCGAGTCACCACGGCAGGCTCTTTGACAAAGCCGTCGTTCATCGCCCTGCCCAGTGGGTAGTCGAGGATCACATTCTTGAAGGGCACGGCTCCCTTCGGGCCTTCGACGAAGGGCGTGGCCGTCAGTTCCAGTCCCAGGAGGGGTTTCAGCTCATTGATAGCCCTCACCCCGGCACTGGCGCGGTAGCGGTGACTTTCGTCCATGATGAGTACGAGGTCCGGCAGGTTCGCTAGGTAGTCGAAGTAGCTCTCGCCGATGTATTCGCTCAGCCGCTTGATGCGGGGGGACTTGCCGCCGCGCACCTCGCTGTTAATCTTGCTGATGTTGAAGATGTTGATCTTGCAGCGCAGCAGTTGGTCAAAGAGCGTGCCTGCCTTGGATTCATAGTCATCCCCCGTGATGATCTCCGGCGCGTCCGTGGCGAACTCCGAGATGCCTTTGAAGACATACTTCCGAGTGTTTGGCGTGAAGTCCGTGATCAGCTTGTTGTAGATCGTCAGGTTGGGAGCCATGACGAAGAAGTTGTTGATGCCGTGCTCCAGATGCAGGTAGGCGATGAAGGCCCCCATGAGCCGCGTCTTGCCCACACCGGTAGCGAGGGCAAAGCAGAGCGAGGCAAACTCGCGCTCGAAGTCCGTCACGGTGGGGAACTCGCTGCGGATGGCAGCCAGCACCGCCGCGAGGTCAGGCGACTTCTTGGAGCTGCCTTGGGTCCAGGAAAGGATTTCCGTCAGGCGGTGCAGCAGTTCCAGCGAGTCACGCTGCGGTTTGCGCAGGCTCAGGCGGCCAGAGATGGCGTTGACGTTCCGATTCATGATTTACGCCCTCCCTTCTTTGGCAGCTTCTTGATGGCTTCCTGGAAATCCGCATCCACCCGCCTTGGCTGGGCATCCAGCAGGGTTCGGTAGCGGCTGTATTCCAGCTCTGCTTTCGCTTTTGCCTGCTCGGCGGAAATCCTGCCCGCATGGCCCAGCAACTCATGTTCGGAAAGCTTCAGGAACTCATCCAGCTTGGTGATCCAGTCCCGCATCGTCATCACCTTGCGTTGCAGTGCCCGCAGCTCGGCAAATTCGATGTAGGCCATCACGATCCGGTTCAGGGTTTCGAGTTCACGCTCGTCGAGATAGTTCTTGGCGATGGACACATCATCTTTGCGGATGATGCCGCCGGGCCGTGTGGTTTGCAGCCCCATGAAGGGCTTCTGTGCATCGGCACGGGCATGGATGACCTCCGCTGCGGTCTGCCCATGGGCCGCCCAGTGCATCTTGTTCTGCACCGTGGCGAAGAACTGCTGGGACATCTCCGTGTTCGGCGTGTAGTCCACACTGGTGGCATAAATATCCAGCACCTTCTGGTAAAAGCGCCTTTCGGAGGAGCGGATGTCGCGGATGCGCTCCAGTTGCTCGTCAAAGTAGTCCTTCTCACCCTTTCCGGGTGGATTTTTGAGCCGCTCGTCGTCCATGGTGAAGCCCTTCACCAGATACTCGTTCAGCCGCCCGAGGGCCCACTGGCGGAACTGCGTGCCCCGGTGGCTGCGCACACGGAAGCCCACGGCGAGGATGGCCTCCAGGTTATAGAACTCCACGGACCGGGCAATCTGCCGCCCCCCCTCGGTTTGAACTATTCGATAAGATCGAACAGTTGCCGCCGCATTCAGCTCTCCCTCCCGGTAGATAGCCTTCAAGTGGTAGTTCGCCGTGTTGACCCCAATCTCGAAGAGTTCAGCGATCTGCTTCTGCGTCAGCCACACCGTTTCATCCTCAAACCGGCACTGGATGCGGGTGCGCCCGTCTTCCGTCTGGAAGAGGATGATTTCCGACTTGGGTTCACCCTCCGCGCTCATGCGTCACCTCCTTTAACCACAGAGAACACAAAGACCACAAAGGATTGGCCAGAGAATCCAAACAGAATCCCCTTTGTGTTCTTTGTGTCCTTTGTGGTTGATGCAGTCTTATAGCGCATACTTTTGGATCTCGAACTTGTAGGAACCGAAGTTGATGAGAAGTCCGTGCTTAAGGCGGGCAGACTTCAAGTAACCCATGATCTGGGCGGTGTGTTCGGGTGCCAGTGCCTTGACTGCTTTCAGTTCCAGGATCAGCCAGCCCTCCACCAGGATGTCCGCATAGTAGTCCCCGATCACGGTTCCATCCTCATCATAGACCTTGATGGGTTCCTGCTGCTTCACCTCCAGCCCGGCCTTCCGCAGTCGATGCGCCAGCGCATTCTCATAGACCTTCTCCAGATGACCGTGCCCATGATAAGCATGAATGTCCCAGCTCGTCTGCCGCACCCGGCTACAAAACGCCTTCACTTGACCATCAGTCATCTCAGTTTTCATATCTTTGTGCTCTCTGTGTTCTTTGTGGTTAAAAAATGGGGGAGGGCTAACCACAGAGAACACAAAGACCACAAAGGGAATTTGGGGTGGGCTTCATGAATTAAAAATTTGTGCTCTCTGTGTTCTTTGTGGTTAAAAAAGCTCCTGCTGCCCCATTTGTGGTGGTGCCTTCGGGAGGTTTTCCACTTTCAGGCTGTAGTCGTCCTTGCCCCACTCGCAGCGGGTGAGCACGGCTTTGGGGATCTTCTTCACGGTCAGGTTGCTGTAGCCTTCTTTGCGGCCACGGAAGGCGGAGCAGACGACGAGCAGGCTGCGGTCCGGCCCCACTTCATCGCTGAGCTGCTGGAGCTGGTCGTGGCTGAGGTTGGCGGTGGTGGTGTAAAGGAAATCCTGCTCGGTGCTGTGGCCCTGCTGCCAGTAGAGCGAGTCGCTGGGGGCATAGGTGAACCCTTCCAGCTTGCAGACGGCCTCGGCCAGCATGGGGGCGTTGAATTCCGGGTTGATGACGAGTTGGTCCCACTTATCCCGCAGCAGCAGGGACGGAGCCAGGCGGTAGTAGCGGAAGCCGCCGCCGCCCTTCCAGCCCACGGCCTCGGTGATGCCGCCGGGGTCCGCGCCATCCACTACTTTTTTGAGCCGTGGCAGGCAATGAGTGTGGCAGTGTTCCCCCAGCTCAATCCCGATCCACCGCCGCCCCATCTTGTGCGCCACCGCCGCCGTCGTGCCGGAGCCGAGGAAGGAGTCGAGCACGAGGTCGCCGGGGTTGGTGGAAATCTGAAGGACTCGCTGAATAAGAGCTTCTGGCTTTGGCGTGCCAAAGGAAGAGTCGCCCGGGAAAAGTGCCCTCATCTCATTCTTTGAGGTTCGGTTGCTCCCAACATCGTCTTTGGTCCAAAGCGTTCGAGGAACAAGGTCGCCTACCTCACTCAAGTATCGCTTTATGCTCGGTCGTGCTTCGCCTTTTGGTCCCCACCAGACTCGACCATCTGCGTCCAACTCCCGCAGTCGCTCTTCTGACTCACGCCAATAGCGTCCAGGTGGTGGCGAAAAGCTGCGGCCAGTTGGGCCAACCATTGTGTATTGTCCTTTGGAATATGGCTTGTTGGCATAAGGGTCGCCGGGAAGCCATTCTCCACGCGGATCATTGTCAGGGTTTGTATAGATCGAATTTGCGGCCTCTGTTCTTGGCAGACGAGCAGGGACCCAAGTGGGACTCTTTGAGTAAACCAAGACATGATCATGATCCTCTGAGAACTGCCGCGCTGAGTTCCTGGGAGAATCGGCCTTTTGCCAGATTACATTCGCAACAAAGTTTGCCCGACCAAACACCTCGTCACAAAGCACTTTCAGATAGTGTGCCTCATTGTCGTCAATCGTGATCCAGAGGGAACCTTCGGCGTTCAAAAGGGATCGACAAAGTTCGATGCGATCCCGCATCAACGACAGCCACAACGAATGCTCCACCCCATCATCATAGTGCTCGAAGGCGCTGCCGGTGTTGTAAGGCGGATCAATGAAGATGCACTTCACCTTGCCGGCGAAGTCCTGCTCCAGGGCCTTGAGGGCGAGGAGGTTGTCCCCGTGGATGAGGCGGTTGTCGAAGAGGTCCCGGTCCGTGACCCGGTGCGCCGCATGATGCGACTTGTCCGCCTCCTCCAGCAAGATGCGCGGCTCCAGCCTCGGCCGGTGCTCCTTGCCAATCCAGGTGAGTTCGAGTTTGGTTTTTTTGGACATCAGAGAAGGGTTAACCACAGAGGGCACAGAGGCCACAGAAAGGGGATTATTGAGGTAGCCATGCGGCAGGCGGCCATGCGGGGAGCGGCTGGCCGAGCTGGATGAGCATGTCACCGAGGGCTTTGACGAGCTTGCGGAAGGAACGGTTGCGCTGATGGGCGAGGCCCATGTCAAACACAGCGCTCATGGCAGCCTGATCGCTCGTCTCGGAGTAGGCCCGATGCCGGGGCATGAAGTCTTCCAGCCAGCCTTTGGCATCGCGACGGGATTCGGGGTTGGCAGGTGCGGCGGCATTGTCGCAAATGCCATACTGACCACGCAGGGATTCCAGTGCCGCGAGGAACCACGTTTCATATTCACGGTAGGCAATGACGACATCGCAAGGCGTGTCACCCGCAGCCTCCTTTGCCCAGGCACGGACGGTTTCTCCGAGTTCCTTTGGGCAGTCGTCCTCGCCATCAAAAAGAAGAACGATGGCGGCACATTGGGGCTGGAGCTTCGCCAAACGCACGGCAGCCTGCACCGTCTCCTTGCTGCGAAACTGGGATTGGGTGCGGCGGATGGGCATTCCGACGCCTATGCCATAGCACTCCGCCTGGGCCAGCAAGCGGCGCAAGAGCACAGGCGCGGCAGTGACTTCGCCGTGGCCTTCGACGATGGGGTAGAGCATCATGCCAGCGTCTCAAAGAGGTTGCCGTTGTGGAGGTCGTGTTCGCTGGTGAGCAATTCTTCG
>CAXNGR010000327.1:0-5430 GCA_964201265.1 Verrucomicrobiaceae bacterium | reverse complement strand
CAAACAACCCGCACAGGCTGAGCGCATGAACCGGATGCGAGATCGGCTGGCGGCGCATTTGAAGAGTGTGGTTGAGTCCTCTGGAAGCAGGTGAATGCAAGGCGGTGATGGTCGCTGCGTTTGCTGTGGCTCATGAAACTACTTTTGCTGCTCGCTTGTCTCGTTACCCCGCTCTTTGCGAAGGAACTTCCGGTCCTCGCGGCACCGGATTTTAAGTCGCCGCGGGATTCAGCGTGGAATATCGCGCATGGCATGTATGAGCCGAAGGACGGAGTTCTGGTGTGTGCGGAAAAGGCGGAGAACAAGCATGTGGCGGTGCTGTGGCACCAGGTGGGCTGGAACACGGGCGTGATCGAGTGCGAATTCCGCCTGGATGGCTCGAAAGTTTTCATTGTGGGCTGTGATGGCAACACGGCGGCCGGTTTGAAGCATGTGGGGCGATTCGTCGTCACGCCGAAGCAGATCAGCATCGCCGAGGATTCGGTGAAACCGAGCCACACGCTCGCAAAGCTGCCAGCAGACCTAAAATCCGGCGTGTGGCACCAACTTCGCCTGGAGTGGAAAGGCGACCAAATCGCCATCCAGCTCGATGAACTGGCCTTGCAGGCCCAGCACGCCTTTCTCGCCACGCCGAAGACGCGGAGCTGGATCGCCGTCGGTGGCCAGACGGCCTCGATTCGTGCGCTGAAGATCAGCGGCAAGCCTTGAACCAATGAAACACCTCCTCTTTGTCTTCCTCGCTCTAAGCGTTGCTTTGCAGGCCGCGAAGCCGAATTTCTTGATCATCTTGGCCGATGATCATGGCTATGGCGATGTGTCGGCCTATCACGAGTCGGATGTGCGGACGCCGAACATTGACCGAATCGGCAAGGAAGGCCTGCTTTTCACGGCGATGCGTGCGAACTGCACGGTGTGCTCGCCTTCGCGTGCGGCGCTGCTCACGGGGCGCTACGCGGACCGCGTCGGTGTACCGGGGGTGATCCGCACGAAGCCGGAGGACTCCTGGGGCTACTTCAAACCGGGCGTGCCGACGATGGCGGATGAACTCAAAAAAGCGGGCTATCACACCGGGATCATCGGGAAGTGGCATCTCGGGTTGGAGTCGCCGAACACGCCGAATGAGCGCGGTTTTGACCACTTTCATGGCTTCCTCGGCGACATGATGGACAGTTACACGACGCATCTGCGCCATGGGAACAACTACATGCGACTCAATGCCAAAGTCATCGAGCCGCAGGGCCATGCGACGGATCTTTTCACCGACTGGGCCGGTGATTACCTGCGTGAGCGGGCGAAGTCGAAGGACAAGCCGTTCTTCCTTTATCTGGCCTACAATGCACCGCATTTCCCCATCGAGCCGCCAGCGGAATGGCTGGCGAAGGTCAAAGCGCGAGCACCGCAGCTCGATGAGAAGCGGGCGATGAATGTGGCCTTTGTGGAGCATCTGGATGATCGCATCGGCAGGGTGCTCGCGGTGCTCAAAGAGACCAGATTGGAAGAAAACACGGTCGTGGTTTTCAGCGCGGACAATGGCGGTTCACTGCCCCACGGCCAAAACAACGCTCCATGGCGTGGTGGAAAGCAGGATCACTACGACGGCGGCCTGCGTGTGCCGTTTCTGATGCGCTGGCCTGCGCAGATCAAGCCCGGCAGCCGCAGCGATTACCAGGGGCTGAACTTTGATCTGTTTCCGACTTTCCTCGAACTCGCCGGAGCGACGCCTTCGCCTGAGCTGGATGCGGTGAGCCTCGTGCCAATCCTGAAAGGCGGAGCGATCACCACGCCGCGTGATCTATACTTTGTCCGGCGTGAAGGTGGTAAAACCTACGGTGGGAAAAACTACGAAGCGCTCATTCGTGGTGACTGGAAGCTGATGCAAAATGATCCCTTCAGCCCGCTGGAGCTCTACAACCTCAAGAACGACCCGCAGGAGAAGACAAACGTCGCTACCAAGGCTCCGAAGGTCTTCAACGAGTTGGCTGAAGGCCTGCGAAAGCAGATCCAGCGTGGTGGCAGCACCCCATGGCAGAAGCCGTGATGCTTTGGACACATGCTTGAGGCAACAGGCCGCCTTTGTGCACGACGAGGTATGTGCAAAGAGAACTTGCTCAAATTCATTGAGCGGTGAAGCAGGCGCAAAGAACGCGATGACCTTCGACCCCGATCACCTCCCTCACCTCCACGGCGGCCCGTTGGGTCGTGTGCGGTTCAAATCCGTGCCGGAGGACTTCGTCGTTGAGGAGGTGCTTGGCTTTGAACCCTCCGACGAAGGCGAGCACTGCCTCGTGTGGGCGGAAAAGCGTGATCTCGACAGCAACACCGCCGCTGCACGCCTCGCGGATGCACTCGGCTTGCGGCATCGTTTGGTCAGTCACTGCGGCTTGAAGGATCGTCATGCGGTCACGCGGCAGTGGTTCAGCCTGCACATGCCGGGGCAACCTTCGCCAGAGCCAGCGACGCTGGAATCCGAAGGCCTTCGCGTGCTGCGCATCACACGAAACACACGCAAACTCCGCCGTGGCATTCATCTCGGCAATCGCTTCACCATTCGCCTGCGTGAGCCGGACTTCGACGCCACGCTCGCGGCGGAGCGCTGGCAGCACATCGTCGAGCGCGGTGCGCCGAACTACTACGGAACGCAGCGTTTCGGCAACGAAGGCCGCAATGTCGAAAAAGCGCTGGCCATGTTTCGCGGTGACTTCAGTCCTGATCGCTTGTTTCGCGGCATTTTGCTCTCGGCGGCACGCAGTCACCTCTTCAATGCCGTTGTTGCCGCCCGCATGGCCGCTGGCACCTGGGATCGCGCTCTGAGCGGCGAGGTCTATGGCTTCGCCGACAACGGCACCATCCTTTTGCCCGAAAAACATCGCGGCGACGAAGCGCAGCGATTCCAGCAAGGCGTGTGCGAACTCACCGCGCCACTCTGGGGCGTGGGCGAGCTGCAAAGCGTCAGCGAAGTCCGCGAACTCGAGTCCGCCATCGCCGCCGAGCACCCAGGACTCACCACCGGCCTCGAAGCCGCCGGTTTGCGACAGGAGCGCCGCGTCATGCGCCTGCGCCCCGAGCAGCCCAGCTTCACCGTCCTTGAAAACGGCGACCTTGAGCTAACTTTCGACCTGCCCAAAGGCACCTACGCCACCACGTTGCTCAGCGAGCTGGCTGTGCTCGATGAAAGCTGAACGCTAGGTCGTCAGGTTTTATGATTTCCCGCAGATTCAGAAAACCCACAGATGGCCTGAATCTGATATCCAATCTGCGGGTTTTCTGAATCTGCGGGACCAACTGCATAATTGCAAATCTTGGTGATGTCGGATGAAGTCCCTTCCACAGCTCTCCAAGCCACCATGCGCTTCCTCCTCTTCGCCCTTTGCCCTCTGCTCTTCGCCCAGGCCGCCGAAAAGCCCTTCACGATGCTCACCGACGAGCTCCCCGCGAAGCTCCCCGAAGCCCAGCGCAGCGAATGGACCGCCTACATCGCCCAATCGCGTGCCTTGGCCGCCAATGAGCACCGCATCCTCGATGAAGAACGCACCAAAGCCCAAGCCAAGCCCGCGCCGGGCAATCGCGCCGAGTTTGAGTTTGATAGCGACACGCCTGCCGAGTGGTTCGCCAGCGAGGAAAACCAAAAGCTCGCCGAAGTCGTCATCAGCTACCAGACACCCTCGGGCGGCTGGTCCTAGGCGGTCGATTACACGAAAGGCCCGCGCCAGCCCGGCACGCACTGGACCGCGCAAACCGGCGACGCCTGGCACTACTGCGGCACCTTTGACAACCGCACCACGACCGAGCAGATCAAGTTCCTCGCCGGTGTTTTCACCGCCACGAAGCGCGACGACGTGAAGGCCGCGCTGATGAAGGGTCTCGACTACGTTTTCGCCGCGCAGTATCCGAACGGCGGCTGGCCGCAAAACTACCCCGTCGAGCGCGGCTATCACGAGGCCATCACGCTCAATGACGACGCCATGGTGCATATCCTGGAAGTGCTGCACGACTTCGCCGAGGGCGACAACCACTTCGCCTTCGCCGATGCCGCGCTGAAGCAGCGTGCGCAGGCCGCTTTCGACAAAGGCATCGCCAACATCGCCGCCATGCAGGTGCAAATCGACGGCCAGCCCACCGTCTGGTGCGCCCAGCATCATCCGCTCACGCTCGAGCCCGTCAAAGCCCGCGCCAAAGAGCCGCCGTCCCTCAGCGGCGGCGAGTCCGCGAACCTCGTGAAGTTCCTCATGCGCAGCGGCCCCACCACGCCCGAAGTCGTCGCCATCATCGAGTCCGCGCTGAAGTGGTTCGACGCCCACCGCCTCACCGGCCTGCGCAAAACCAAGAACGACTAAGGCAAGACCGACTACATCGCCGACCCCGCCTCCACCGATGTCCTCTGGGCCCGCTTCTACGACCTCCAAACCGCCAAGCCCATCTTCGCCGGTGCCCAGGACGGCATCGTCTATCACACCTTCCACGAAATGGCCGCCAAAAACAAAGTCGCCTACGACTTCTTCAGCACCCGCCCCGCCGAACTCCTCGGCAAGGAGCTGCCGCGGTGGAGGAAGCGGCTGGAGAAGGGGAAGTGAGAACGCTAACGACTCGGATTTGCAGCTTATGGTTCATCTGCCTACATACGGAGATAGTCGAAATCTTTCATACTGTGCGTTCTGCGGTGGTGATACCGGCACGCGAGATCATTGTCCATCTCGTGTTCTCCTTGATGAGCCTTACCCGGAGAATCTGCCAGTCGTGCCTGCTTGTTCCCGGTGTAACTCTAGCTTCTCAGCAGACGAAGCATATCTTGCCTGCCTCATATCTTGCGTGCTTGCTGGTTCCACCGAACCAGAGAAAATCGTTCGGCCCAAGATTCGTCGACTGCTGTCAGAGTCACCAAATCTCCGTATCAGAATCGAGCAGTCGCGAAAAATGGTGGGAGATAAAGTTGTTTTCAGCCCCGAGGATAACCGAGTTGCAACCGTTGTGACGAAGCTTGCTCAAGGGCATGTATTGTATGAGCTACACGAGCCTCGCACCGAGCAGCCAGACTCGGTTCAGTTCATGCCAATAAGTTCAATGTCCGCAGACGAGCGTGAAGCTTTCGAACATCCGCAACCATCGGCGATTTGGCCGGAGGTTGGGAGTCGTGCTATGCAACGTCTCGTGATGGCTGACTCTCAGCCAAGTTCACCTTGGCTGAACGTTCAAGAAGGCTTGTATCGCTATCATGTCTCATGTGATTTGGGTAGCACCGTTCGTATCGTCATTCAGGAGTACTTGGCTTGTCTTGTTCACTGGGTCTGAGACACCCCGCACCCATGTGCAGCCTCCTCTAGGCTCTTTGGCCTCTGCTCTCACCACCAGAAACCGTTTGCCAGCGGAGCGCGAAGCAGGATCATTCCGCATCAAAAATGAGCTTCCAACAACTCTCAGCCAAGCTCCGCCAGA
>CAXNGR010000326.1:0-5437 GCA_964201265.1 Verrucomicrobiaceae bacterium | reverse complement strand
TCCTTCTGCACGGGCTTTGTCATCGGCGGCAGAGCCGAAAGACTCGCGGGCATGACATCGGGGCCGCGCCGGGTGTAATCACCGGCCATGTGGACATAGGTCTGGCGGCGATCCTTCATCACCTCGGCCAGCGCCGGTGCTTTGGTGTTCGGCTCGTCTTGGTCTGCGGTGTTGTTGAAGAAGGCGTAGAAGCTGTAGTAATCACGGATGGTGATCGGGTCGTATTTGTGCGTGTGGCACTGGGCGCAGCCGACGGTGAGGCCCATCCACACGCGGCCGGTGGTGTTCACGCGGTCGGCGAGGTTTTGAAAGCGCGCCTCCTCCTTGTCCACACCCGCCTCGGTGTTCAGCGCAGCATTGCGATGGAAACCGCTGGCGGTGAGTTGTGCGAGCGTCGGCTCCGGCAGCAGATCCCCAGCGATTTGCTCGATGGTGAACTGGTCAAACGGCAGGTCGCGGTTGATGGCGTCGATGACCCAGTCTCGATAGCGCCAAGCATTCGGGCGCAGGCCATCTCCGAGAAAGCCGTTCGAGTCAGCGTAGCGGGCCATGTCAAGCCAGTGCCGAGCCCAGCGCTCGCCGAAATGGGGCGAAGCGAGGATGCGGTCCACCAGCGCGGCATACTTGTCGTTAGACCAGTCGGACAGGTCCGACAATTCGGATGCAGTCGGAGGCAAACCAGTGAGATCGAGGAAGACGCGCCGGATCAGCGTGATGGGATCGGCCTCGGAAGAGGGATTGAGATCATGTTTGGCGAGTTCGTGGCCGATAAAGGCATCAATTGGGTTGGAGGGCGTTTCAGGTTTCAGGTTTAAAGTTTCAAGTTGCGACTGCGATGGCCTGAAACTTGAAACTTGAAACTTCAAAACCGGCAGGGATGGACGCTTGATCGGCACAAAGGCCCAGTGATCCTGGTATTCGGCTCCCTCCGCGATCCAGCGGCGAAAAAGATCGCGCTCGGCTTTCGTGAGCTGCTTCGGCGAGGACGGTGGTGGCATCACGTCATCCGGTTCGGGGGTGGTGATGCGATGCCAGAACTCGCTTTCATCCGGTTTGCCCGGCTTGATCGCTTCTTTGACCGCTTCGGCACGCACATCGAGCCGAAGGCCTGCCTCGCGCTTGTCCTCATCCGGTCCGTGGCAGGGGTAGCACTTCGAGGCGAGGATCGGGCGCACGTCTCGATTAAAATCGACGCGCTTTTCCGCAGCGAGGACGCCGAGGGTGGAAAGTAGCGTGAATGGGATGACGAGGCGCATGCTTTAGCGGACCAACAAATCAGTGAACGCCGCTCGATGCGTGATTTTCGCCTCTCCGTCCTCGCCAATGACTTTCACGGTGAGGGTGGCCGCCTGCCAGTCGAGACTCAGATGGCCGACATTCGGCAGATGGTAGGTTTTGGGCATGAGCCGATGCTTATTGAGCGTTGGCGTGCCGCGTGGGTGTTTCTGCGTCATCGAGCTGGAGGTAAAGTCGAAGACGCCGTTGTGAGAAAACTCACACCAATGCCGGTCACCGCTCAAAATCACGGCCTTGTGACCTTTGAGAAGCTTCAGCATGCGCTGCTGTTCGTGCGGAAAATTCGCCCAGCATTCGCCGCCGTGGGCTTCGGGCGCGAATTGAATGCTGGAGACGACGATTCGT
This sequence comes from Verrucomicrobiaceae bacterium, assembly GCA_964201265.1. Lineage (GTDB taxonomy): Bacteria > Verrucomicrobiota > Verrucomicrobiia > Verrucomicrobiales > Verrucomicrobiaceae > Prosthecobacter. The sequence continues at coordinate 3,796 of CAXNGR010000326.1, read as the reverse complement.
AGTTCAGCAGGTTCCTGGATCACTTTTTCAAGCCAGGCCCACTGCGCTGCGCCGAGTAGGGTGGTCGTTTCATCGCCCGTCGGCACGGAAGTGCCTCCAAGCATCGCTTTTTCCTTCGGCACCTTTTTGAGCGGGCTGCGGAAGTAGCGCGTGTCGAGCAGGATGACCTGCACGCGCTTTCCAACCGGTCCGAAGCTCTGCGCATGATAAACACCTTCCTGTTTCCGACGCGGGGAATCGGTCGGTTCGTCGAGCCAGTTCCAAAACTCGACCTGCGCTTCTTTTTTCTGCGGATACTCGCTGCCGCCGTCATTGAGGCCGAAGTCGTGATCGTCCCAGGTCGCCAGGATTGGTTTGTTCTTCAATCCACGGAAGAACCGGCTGTTTTTGAGCAGCGCATACTTTTCCTGCATCATCAGGATTCCGCCTTTGTCAGCATAAATGTTGTCTCCCATAAAGATGAACAGATCGCGTGGTAGGGTGAGCGTGCGGTCCAGCATGGGATGCTCATGCGTGTCCAGGCAGGAGCCGAAGAGGATATCTTGCAGCGGCTGTTCATCCGCAGCTTGGGCCGAAATAAATCCTAGCGCTGGAAGTCCAGCGATGAAACGGCGGCGGTTACTTTTGAAGTTTGGCATCAAGTTCCTCCAGTTTGAAACGCACGCTGACGACATAGGCCTCCTCGCCTTCGGTCCAGTGACCGTAGGTGGTGGTGACGAAGGTGCCATCGGGGAGCAGCTCGACGCCGGGGTAGGTCGTGTCCTGGCCCTTTTTGTTGTCCATGATGCGGACGCGATACAGGCCTTCGGTACCGTTCACGATGTCTTCGTATTTGCCGACCCAGCCCACCCAGTCGCCTTTGGTCGCGCTGACGTGCGTGGTGTCGCGGAAGCTGATGAACAGACGGCCATCGGGCGCATATTTCGCGACGTGGCGGTCGCCGGTGAGGGCGGCGGGGAGTTCCATCGGCTCGCTCCAGCTCAGACCTTCGTCGTTGGAGAAGATGACGAAGGAATTGTACTTCCGGCTGTTTTCGCGAAGGAGCACGGCGATCTGTTTGCCATCCGGCGAGCGTAGGGCACCGGGTTCGCAGAGCTTCGCGTCAGGTAGCATCGCGATGGGCGCGGGCACGCTCCAGGTGAGGCCGCCGTCTTTGGAAAGCGTGGTGTAAACCCAGAAGCGCCACGGTTTGGCCGTGGAGGAGCTGTAATCCGGCGAATGAGGGCTTTTGATGCGGTATTTCTCCACGTCACCGCCACGAATGAAGCGTCCATCGTCATGAAAAAACGCGAGGTAGTGTCCCGGCGTCTGCAAACCGATCACGGTGCTCATCGTGACCACGCCGCCGAAGTCGCCGATGGGCTTCAGCTCGCTCCAGTTTGCGCCATCATCTTCCGTGACGGCCATGCGGATGGGATACAGGCCGCTGAACATGATGAGGCGCTTTTTGCCCCCCGCATCGACGGTGCGATGCAGAGTCGGCACCTCCAGCGAGGTCTCCCAGTTTTTCGGCGTGGGCAGGCGCTCGCTCCAGGTGAGGCCGGTGTCGTTGCTGCGCTTGTAAACAATGGCACCACGACCGTGGCCCTTCGGATAGACGGTGAGCATGGTCTTGTTGTCTTCGAGCAGCACTGTCGTGGGATGGCCGAGATACTGGCCTTTCTCACGATCCACGATGACCTGGCGTTGCGTCTCGCCGCTGATGTCCACGATGGGGATCGTGTAGCCGGGCGGGAGCGTCGTTTTGAGGTTCTTCGGCGGCGCGAGCGTGATGTCGGCCTTTTGAAGCTTGGTCTGGGCGAAGGCGGGTGTGAGCAGCAGGAGAAACGCGGCGAGTGGTCGGAAATGCATGGCGCAGAATCAAACGGCAGCCCATTGCCGACGTTTTCAGCCCATCCTCAAGGAGCGTCCGTTCAAGCCATGATTTCCCTCACCACCTTGCCGCCTTGCAGCCCGGTGAGGCGGATGCGCCGCCCCCCGCTGACGACGGCGAGGTTTTCGTGATCAAGACCGAGCAGATGCAGGATCGTGGCATGCAGATCGCGGAAATGCACCGCGCCTTCGACGACTGTGCTGCCATCGTGGCTCGTCTCGCCATGCGCATGACCGGTCTTTACGCCACCACCGGCCATCCAGAAGGTGAAGGCGCGATGCTGGTGCCCGGTTTGATCCTTGTCCGCGCCCGGTGTGAGGCCCGGACGGCCAAATTCTCCACCCCAGACGACGAGCGTGTCCTCCAACAGGCCGCGTTCGTCGAGGTCATCAAGGAGCGCGGCAATGGGCGCGTCGGTGGTGGCGCAGTTCGCCGTCAAATCACGGCGATGATCGGTGTGCTGGTCCCAACTGCCGTGCGTGATCTCGATGAAGCGCACGCCTGCCTCGCAGAAGCGCCGGGCCAGCAGGCACTGGCGGCCGAAGTCACTGCCTTTGCAGGTGCCTGCCGCATAGTTTTTGCCAACGGCGTAGCGCTCCAACGTCGCTTTCGATTCCCGGCTCAAGTCGAGCAACTCCGGTGCCTGCGCCTGCATGCGGAAGCCGAGTTCCATCGTCTGAATGACACCTTCGAGCTGCGGATCGTCACCTCGCAGCCCCGCGTGATCACGATTCATCGCCTGAATGAGGTCGAGCTGACGACGCTTCACATTCAGCGGCAAATGATCGCCGGTGATATTGCTGATTGTCGCCTTGGACATGTCCTCGCCATTCACGCCGATGGGCGTGCCGCCGAACACTGCGGGCAACTGCGCAGCGGCGTATTCGGCGGGCTTAGCGGTGTTGAAGCTGATGAAGCCAGGCAGATTTTGATTCTCCGTGCCCAGCCCATACGCCACCCACGCGCCCATGCTCGGGCAGGGGCGCAAGCGGTCGCCAGTGTGCAGTTGCAGCATCGACTGCGCATGGATGCTCGTGTCCGCCGTCATCGATTTGATGACGCAGAGCTTGTCTGCATGTCTGGCGATGTTCGGCAGCAAATCCGACACCCAAAGGCCGCTGTTGCCGCGCTTTTTGAAGTTCGCAATCGAGCCCGCATGTGGCTTCTGACCGATCTGCGGCTTGTAATCAAAGGTGTCGAGCTGCGCCGGGCCGCCGGCCATGTTTAGAAAAATCACACACTGTGCCCGTGCGCGGACCCGAGGAGGACGTGCATCCAACGTTGCTCCAGCGATTCCGGACATCGCAAGGTAGCCGAAACCACACGAGGCGGAGTGGAGCATTTGGCGGCGGGATAGCGGAATCATGGGCTCTTTCATACGACGTCGGCGCATCAAATCTCGCTCAGCTTCGGCACGACGAACGGTGCGCGATACTCGCGGGTGAGCAGTGTATTCGCGACGGCGTTGTCGAGGAAGGATTCCTTGTCGCCATCGACGCTGAGATGCTGGCCAAGGGTGAGTTGGGTCTTGTCGAGATCGACGCCGGCTTCGGCGAGGTAGTGCTTCGTGCGGTCCAGGGTGTCCTGCACGTCTTCGTGGACCTTGATGTCGCCGAGGTGCTTCGAGATGGTGTTCACGGAAGTCTTTGAGCCGAGGCGATACGAGATGTTGGCGATGTGACAGAGCGCGGTGCTTTGGTGGCCTTCCTCGATGTCGGCGGCGAGGTCGGTGTGCTTGCGACTGCGAACGGCGCGGAGGAAGTTGGCGAAGTGGCTCTCGGATTTGCCTCCTTCAAAGGCGCGGACGAGGTTGCCTTTCGGATCAAAGAGGCTGGTGTCGGCGATGATGCCTTCGCTGCCGTAGAAGAACCACATGGATTTGATCGTGGGATGAAACGGCGCGGTTTTGAGGCCGCGGGTTTC
>CAXNGR010000325.1:0-5469 GCA_964201265.1 Verrucomicrobiaceae bacterium | reverse complement strand
TTTGCGGACCCGCAGTTCTGGCAGTGCCTGAATCAATTGCCTGAGGACATCCAGGATCTGGCGAGGAAAAACTTTGACCTGCTGAAGGGCAATGAACGCCATCCCTCCGTGAGGCTGAAGAAGGTGGGAAGATTCTGGTCGGCTCGTGTTGGGAAAGATTACCGTGCCTTGGCGTATGAACGCGTTGAAGGATTGCAGTGGTTCTGGATCGGTCCACACCACGAATACGACAAATACCTCTAAACTACCGTGTCCGACACTCTCGACGCCCTCATTTACGCCCTCGACGTCAATCCTGACATCAGCACCGAAGGCCGTGTGCTTTTCCTGCGTGCGCAGGAGCATCCGGCCCTGGAGCACTTCGCCGGCCGCCTGGTGTGCCAGCAGACCTGGAAGCCGCGTGCCAGCGAACTTGAGGCCGCCGGTCATCGGGTGGAACGTGAGGCGCACGGTCTGTTTGACCTCGTGCTGGTCCTGCCGGACCCGCAGCGTGATCTCATGGTGGCCGATCTAGCGCGCGCATATGATCATCTGGCCCCCGGCGGCTTGCTCATGGCTTCCCAGCACAACGACGCGGGCAGCAAACGCTGCGAGCATTATCTCCGCGATGTGGCAGGCAAGGTGGAATCGCTCTCCAAGCATCACAGCCGCGTGTTTTGGGCCACCAAGGACGAGCAGCGGCCTTGGAACGCCGACTTGCTCGAACGCTGGCGTCAGGGAGCCGCCATGCGCCGCATTTTGGACGGGCGCTTCTGGTCACGGCCCGGCTTGTTCAACTGGGACCGCATCGACGAAGGCTCCGCCCTCCTCGCCAAGCATCTCCCAGAGACAATCGCGGGCAATGTGGCTGATCTCGGCTGCGGCTGGGGCTTTTTGGGCGATCACCTACTGCGCAACTGCCACGACATCGTCTCGCTCGACATTTACGACGCCGATGCCGACTGCTTCGAGTGCGCACGGCGCAATCTCGGCCTCGTGCCCACCCGTGTGAAGGCACGTCCGCACTGGCATGATGTGACCGCAGGGATCAAAACCGCGCAGTTTGACGCCATTGTCATGAATCCGCCGTTTCACGAGGGAAAACATGCCGACCTGCTCATCGGCATGAAGTTTATCGCCAACGCCGCCCAGGCGCTGCGCAAAGACGGGCATCTCTGGATGGTCGCGAACCGCCAGCTTCCGTATGAGGGCCTGCTAGGCGACACTTTTGCAGTGGTGGATAAGGTGGTCGAGACCGGAGCCTTCAAGGTTTTGCACGCCTCACAGCCCACAGTGAAACCCGCCTTTGAGCACCGCCGCAAGAAGCGCCGCTGACCTCATCGAAATGATTCTTCTTTGAAGAGAACAAAGCGTTTGCAAAGCCGGGGCCAGTCTCCATAATCGCGGCCCTTCCGAAAGGATGGAAATGGGTAGGTGCCCGAGCGGTTAAAGGGGGCAGACTGTAAATCTGCTGGCTTACGCCTACGCTGGTTCGAACCCAGCCCTACCCACCATTTTCATTCTCAACGGATTACGAAGACACGCCTCTCCTGCGCAAATGAGGCTTCCAGAGGTGCCCTTAAATCAGGGTTTCCCTAAAGACATGCGGTTTGACCGTGCGGGTGTCGTCGCTAGTCTCGCGGCATGATTTTTCCAACGAAGGGCCTGGCGAACAGCCTCCATGCCAGGGTTGCAGCACCATGAACCGAGTCTTCATCATCGCAGGCGAGGTCAGTGGGGACACGCATGGCGCGGGCTTGCTGCGCGAGTTGAAAATCCTGGAGCCGGAGCTTCGGGTCGTCGGACTCGGCGGCCCGAAGATGTGCGAAGTGGCAGGGGAGAGGATCGAAGACTGGGTCGAAACCGCTGGTGTCGTGGGCCTATGGGAGGTCTTGAAAATGTACCGCTACTTCAAAGAGAAGATGGATGCGGTACTGGACTCGATTCTCGATCAGAAGCCCGAGGGCGTCATCCTCGTGGATTATCCCGGCTTCAATCTGCGGCTGGCGAAGTCACTGCGCACCGCCGGTTACACAGGGCGCATCCTTTATTACATCAGCCCGCAGGTGTGGGCCTGGAAGAAGGGTCGGGTGAAGACGATGGCGAAGGTGCTGGATCTCATGATCTGCATTTTTCCCTTCGAGAAGGAGTTTTATGAGAAAAGCGGCCTGCGCACCGAATTCAGCGGGCACCCCATGGTGGACCGTGTGGTCACACTGCGGCGTGACTGGAAACGCGAGCCTGGCCTCGTCGGCTGGTTCCCCGGCAGCCGCCTAAATGAGGTGCGCCGCCTGTTTCCGATTATGATGGATGCCGCGAAGCTCATCCACCAAGCTGAGCCCAGCGCCCGGTTTGCCGTTTCTGCTGCGAATGAGACGCTGGCAGGCTTCATGCGCGAGATGGCAGATACTCATGGCATGCCCGAGGCTAAACGATGGATCGAAACCGGCACGGTCTATGATTTAATGCAGCGCGCCGAGGCCGGTGCAGTGGCCTCCGGCACCGCAACCCTTGAGGCGGCCTGTTTCGGCCTGCCGTACGCCTTGGTTTACAACGTGAGCTGGCCCACCTACATCGTTGGAAAGCTCGTCGTTAAGATCAAGCATCTCGGCATCGTGAACATCCTGGCCAAACGCGAGGTGGTGCGTGAGTTGGTGCAGGGAAATCTCAGCGCTGCTTCGCTAGCCGGTGCCATGCTCGAAATGCTCGGCAGTGAGAGCAAACGGAAGCAGCTTCAGGACGATCTAGCCGCCGTGGTGGCCACGCTGGGCAGTGGCGGAGCCTATGCCCGCGCCGCCCAAGCGGTGCATGACTCGATGGCCAGCGCCTGACCAAATCTTCCATCGTGACCAATCAGAGGGGGAAAGGTGGGAAGCGTGGCCTGAGGCAGCGCAGCCGTTTATCCGAAACTTGCTGAACGGGTTTGCGGAATGACACGCTGAAGAATGATGTCTTGCGCTCAACTTTACCCGCCTCAATACTCGCGGACGCATGGTCGCCCGCACCTACTCTGCCACACTCGTTGGCGTCAACGCAGTCGAAATCGAGATCGAGTCCCACGATGGTGGTGGCAACCCGAAGATGCTGATCGTTGGGCTGCCAGACGCGTCGGTGAAGGAAAGCCGCGAGCGTGTGACCGCCGCCATCCAGAGCAGCGGTTTCATGATGAATGACGGCGTCACCACGGTGAACCTCGCCCCGGCGGACCTCAAAAAAGAAGGCCCAGGCTTCGATCTTCCCATCGCCATCTCACTCGTCGCGCATCGTTCGCGGATTCCCATTCCTGTGCTTAGCGAAACGGCCATGATCGGCGAACTCGCGCTCAACGGTGAGCTGCGGCCCGTGCGTGGACTTCTCGCCGTGGCGCTAGAAGCGCGTGCGAAAGGCCGCAAACGCCTCCTGGTGCCAAAACGGGCCGCGGTGGAGGCTAGCGTCGTCGCGGGCATCGACATCATTGGCGTCGCTAACCTGCGCGAGGCGGTCGATTTTCTCAAAAGCGACCTCGAAATCGCTCCCGAGCCATGCCGGGCCGCTGAATTCTTCGCGGCGTCCTCGCATTACGACATCGACTTTTGCGACGTGAAAGGCCAGGGCGATGCCAAACGCTCGATTGAGGTCGCGGTGGCCGGTGGGCACAACATTCTGATGATCGGGCCGCCCGGCACCGGCAAGTCGATGATCGCCAAGCGCATCGCCACGATCATGCCTGCGATGAGCGAGGAGGAGGCCATCGAAACGACGAAAATTCACTCCGCCGCAGGGCTTCTGACTGAGTCGAACGCCTTTGTGGGCACACGGCCCTTCCGCTCGCCACATCACACGATCAGCGATGCTGGTCTGCTCGGCGGCGGTAGCAATCCCGGCCCTGGCGAGGTGTCGCTCGCCCACAACGGCGTGCTGTTTCTCGACGAACTGCCCGAATTCCGCCGCAGCACGCTCGAAGTGCTGCGTCAGCCGCTTGAAGATGGCAAAGTCACCATTTCCAGAGCGGCAGGCACCGTGACCTTTCCCGCGCAGTTCATGCTCGTGGCGGCCATGAATCCCTGCCAGTGCGGATTCTATGGTGATCTGAAGCGGGAGTGTCGTTGCAGCCCGCCGATGATCCAAAAATACCGCCAGCGCATCAGTGGCCCGCTTTTGGACCGCATTGATCTTCACGTCGAGGTGCCGCTGGTCGATTTCAAAGCTCTCTCCTCCGCTGAAATCGGCGAAGGCTCGTCAAACATCCGCGAGCGCGTCGAAACAGCGCGCGGCATGCAGCGTGAGCGTTTCGCCCAACATGCGGGCGTTCACACCAACAGCGCCATGACGCCGCGCCTCATCAAAAAGCACTGCGCACTGGACGCTGCGGCCTCCGCGCACCTCGAGCATGCGATGAGCCAGATGAACCTCAGCGCCCGCGCTCACGACCGCATTCTCAAAGTTGCCCGCACCCTCGCTGACCTCGGCGGCACCGATCACATCACTGAAAACCACATTTTCGAGGCCATCGGCTACCGCACGCTGGACCGAAACTTCTGGGCATGAGCCCGCTTTTTTTATGTCTGAAACATCCGCTGCTTCATCTCCCGCCGCTGCCGAAACGGGCATCGGCTCCCAGGTCAAATTCAAGGCCGGGTTTCCTGGGGCGTTGAACGCGGAAGACATCAACGCCCTGGAACAAGCGGCTCTCCTGGAGCGGCGCAGGCTATTTGCAGATCCGCAGCAGGAGGTGAACCTGGACAATGTGAGTGGGCTGGCGTTTTCCGGCGGCGGCATCCGCTCCGCCACGTTCTGCCTGGGTGTGGCGCAGGTGCTGCAACGTCGCGGGCTGCTGCACCAGTTTGATTATCTCTCGACGGTGTCCGGTGGCGGCTATTTCGGCAGCTTTTTGAGCTGTTATCTCGGCACGGGTGGCCGGAATCAGGGCGTGAGTCGTTTTGAGGAGGCTTTTGATGCCGAGAATGGTCGTGAATCGACCGCGATCCGACATCTGCGCAACAACAGCCGTTACCTGCTCAATGGTGGCGTGTGGGGCCGCTTGGCCGTGGCCGCACAGTTGATGGCTGGGGTGATTTTCAATGCGATGCTCGTGCTACCGCTGACGCTGCTGGCCGCGCTGGCGATGAAAGTGCTGGAGGCGCAGGGGTATTTTGGCAAGGCTGTGTGGCTGGTGGATAAGCCGGAGGAACTGCTGACAGGATTGCGCAAGATCGAAAACGTTTTTGGCGGCATGTTTAGCCTGCCGGGCCTGCCCACGGTGGGCAGTCTTGTGGCATTCGGAGAATCCATCCAGGCCGCATGGTTTCCTGGCTGGGAAACGCCCGCATCGTCGGTGCTGGTGATGTCTCTGTCTGTACTTACCGTGCTGACCCTGCTCATGCCGGTGTTTCAGACGATCTCGCACGGAGATAAGCCAGCAAGCACGGACGCCACTTGGCGGATGAGCTGGGATGTGCTGACGCTGATCGTGCTGCTGTTCTCACTCGCTACGCTGGGACTGTGGCTTTC
>CAXNGR010000324.1:0-5473 GCA_964201265.1 Verrucomicrobiaceae bacterium | reverse complement strand
GGCGGCAGTCGGCGGCGGGCCACCACCTCACCGCCTTGATAAGCAAGGCGCACCGCCGAGAGCGGGGTGGCGGTGGGATTGAGCATGTGCAGGGCGAGTTCCCGCGAGAGATCCATGCAGACTTTGATGCCTCGGAAGCTATTTCCCTGAGAGTCCAGCGGCGGTGAAAAGACTCCGATGCCAAGCTGACCCGGCAGCACGGCGAGGATGCCGCCACCCACGCCGCTCTTCGCCGGCAAGCCCACGCGGTAAATCCACTCGCCGGACCAGTCGTACATGCCGCAAGTGGCCATGACTCCGAGCACGTTGTCCACGTAGTCGGCGGCGATGGCGCGTTTTTTCGTGATCGGATGCACGCCTTGGTTCGCCAGCGTCGCGCCCATAAGCGCCAGATCGCGGCAGGTCACCTCCACGGAGCACTGCTGGAAATAGGTCTCCAGAATTTCATCTGGGTCTTCGTCGATGATGCCGAAATTCCGCAGCAGCCAGCCGATGGCGCGATTGCGGTGTCCGGTCTCGCTTTCGCTTCGATAGATCGTCTGATTGATCTGCAACGGCCGACCTGCAAATCCACTCAGGTACTCCACCACGCGGTCGATGCGGCTCTGCCCGTCTTTTTTCAAGACCTGCCCGCTTGTGGCGATGGCACCGGCATTGATCATCGGATTGAAGGGCGCACCGGTGCCCTCTTTCAGGCTGATGGCGTTGAAGGCTTCCCCTGACGGCTCCACCCCGATGCGGGACAGGACGTGCTCCTCGCCCCGGTCCTCCAAGGCCAGGCCATAATTGATGGCTTTGGAGATGGACTGGATGGTGAAGGTCTGGCGCGTGTCCCCTACCTCATAAACATGGCCGTCACGAGTGGCGATGCAGATGCCAAAGTGGCGTGGGTCGGCCTTCGCAAGCTCCGGGATGTAATCGGCCACCTGGCCGTCCATGACTGACGCGTAACGAGAATACAGTTGTTCGACATACTCTTGGATGGGAGAGATCATCTGCCGCTGATAAGCATGCGCCGTGCCGGGCGGTCATGTTTTCCTGCCACCCCCGTGGTTTCAGGTGTTCAAAAACGAATCATTTGGCTAAAGATCAGCGTTCTTTGTGCCTTCACCCCTGCCACACCATGCTCCGCCTCTTCTGCGTCTCCCTGTTTCTCCCCCTTTTCGCTCATGCTGACAAAATCGTCCTCGTCGCCGGAGGGGATCAGGATGCGGTCAGCATCCCTGCCGTGCAGGCCAAGCTGAAGGAACCCTTTGGAACCGAATTCGACTCCGCAGGCAACCTATGGATCGTCGAGATGGTCTCCGGCAATCGCCTGCTCAAAGTGGATGCGAGTGGGGTGATCACGCATGTGGCCGGACAGCCCCAGCCCGGCTTCAGCGGCGATGGCGGCCCGGCTTTGCAGGCGCAGTTCAACGGTCCTCACAATCTCGCCGTGCTGCCGGACGGTGACATCCTCATCGGTGACACCTGGAACGGCTGCGTGCGCAAGGTGGCCGTCAAAACCGGCATCGTGTCGTTGCTTCCTGGCTTCAAAGCGCCCGAGGGCAAAGAGCGCGGGAATGGACCTTATTGCATCACGCTCGACTTCACAGGCACGAAACTCTACGTCGCCAATCTGAGCCGCGTTTATGTCGTCGATCTCGCCAGTGGTGAGGTCAAAGTCGTCGCGGGCAACGGCAAGAAAGGCAAGCCGGAGGACGGAGCGATGGCGGTCGATGCGCCGCTGGTTGATCCGCGTGCGGTGGCACCAGATCGCCTCGGAAACGTGTACATCCTCGAACGCGGCGGCAATGCGCTGCGCGTGGTCGATAAAGACGGCCGCATCCGCACCGTTGTGAACGCCACTGGTAAAAAAGGCGGGGAAGGGGATGGCGGACCTGCTCTGGAAGCCACCATGAACGGTCCGAAACATCTCTGCGTGGACAAGGACAACAGCGTCCTCATCGCCGATGCCGAAGCGCATCTCGTGCGTCGTTACGTTCCTACCACTGGCAAGATGGAACGCATCGCTGGCACGGGCAAACAAGGCAGCGCCGGTGTGGGGGGCGATCCCAAGCAGTGCCAACTCGCGCGACCGCACGGCGTCACGGTACACCCGCAGACCGGTGAGTTGTTCATCACCGACAGCTACAACAACCGCGTGCTGAAGATCGTGAAGGAGTGAGGAGAACAAAAAAGCCGGACGCTTTGAGGCGTCCGGCTTGAGACAGATCAGGCGCAATCAGTTCGTGCCGTAAGTGCGGCGCCAGCCTTCCTGGAAGGCGTTGCCATAGTCCTCGGTGCCGGTGCCGATCACCTTGCCGTCAGCGCCGAAGCGCACCACATGCTCTTCCACCTTGGCCCAAGTGCCATAGACCGGCACATGGCGCTTCCAGCCTTGGCCAGCCCAGCGCCAGACCTCGCCTGCGGCGGTGGCTTTTTTCTCACTCGGCTCGCCCCACGCGGCGATGACTTGGTCTTTCGTCATGCCGGGCTTGATGGCACCATCGCTGGAGCTTGAGCCAGCGGGGGCGGACTTGCTGGCATCCGTGCCGGCGGGGGCTGCGCAATGGCTGAGCGTGAGGGTGAGGGCCGCGAGGGAGAGAAGATGAAGTGCTTTCATGAGAGCGCCTTTTTAGCGCCGAGTATTCATTCGTCAAGCCAACCGCGCTTGCTTTAAATGCCACGCGTCTCACGCTGCTGGCGCTTGCGTCGCTCATTCCACCAGCCCAGTGACAGCGAGGTGGTGAAAAGCGCTACAAAGAGGCAAAACACCATCCACAGCGGCTGCGTCATGCCGATGAGATGCTGCAAGGCTTGCTTCGGCAATGGCACGGCGTGAATCAGCATCAAATGCACGACATAAAGTAGCAGCGACTCACGGCCTGCGAGTCGCAGCCAGCCCGTGGCGGCGCTGATGCGATCCGCCACACCCGCCACGACCACTGCGGCCATCATCACCCAACCGAGGCGCTCCAGGAAGAACTCCGGCGCACCGCCCGGCCAAGGCGAATACGGCTGCACGAAGGCCTGCAGGGCACCCAGCGCGAAGGTCAGAGCCGCACCGCGGTGGAAAGTGCCATCCCAAATCCGACGTGACAAAAATCCCGCCAAGCCAAAGCCCACCCACGGAAACAGCGCGAACCATGAACCTTGGCTTCGATTGAAATACTGGTCGATGAACAGCACACCCGTGCGCCAATTTTCGGCGGCGGTTTGGCAGCCGACAAAGAAGACCAGCAAAACGGCAGCCACTGCATTTCGCCAGCGGCCAAAGCGCTCGGCCAGCAGCATGAGCATGCCGCTGATGGAGAGACAATGCAGCACGTTCACCGTGCAGGCAGCACGCCAGGCCTGCGCGTCGAGCGGTGCTTGCCAAGGAACATGCATCAGGTAGCCGATGAGCAGCACCACCAGCAGGCGCTTGAGTGTGGGCCATGCAGGTTTGGCTTTTCCCGTCGTCACATGCGCCCGCGCAAATCCGGCGATCCAAAAAAACGCCGGAGCGATCAGGCCGTGGTAGTAGCCCAGCTCGCCATACCAGGGCGTGGCTTGCAGTTTGGCATCGAGAAAGGTGTTCGCCGAATGCGTCCACACCATGCCCAAAACGGCCAGACCTCGAAACAAATCGAGCCAGAGGAGGCGTTTGGCGGCAGCATTCATGCGAGCATGAAATAACAAAGTTGTTCCCAATCACAAGATGACTCTCCTGAGGTCGTTTGATACGGCTTCATTCGTCCAACCATGAAATTCATCTTTCTGTCCGTGTTCCTGATCGCAGGCTTCGTGCCTGCCGCCGAAGTCTTTGAAGCCGCTCTCGGTCGCGAGGCCGAACTGCCCCGAGGCAAGGAGGCGGATGGTATCTTGGGCGATTTCGTTTTGCGCAGCGACAAGGTGGAGGCCGTCATCTCGCACAACGCGCCGAACCGCCGTGCGAACATGAGCACGTTTTATGGCGAGGATGGTGTCTCACCCGGCTGCCTCTACGATTTGACCCTGCGTGGCGCGAACAACGACCAACTCGTGGCTTACGGCCCCTGCGGGCATGGTCCTGTCAGCTATGTGAAGATCGCCAACGTCAAAGAGGACGGAGCGGCAGCCGTGGAATCCGTCACCACCGCCGCGAAGAACGGCGGCGTCTTCAAACGCCACGAATACCGCGTCAAAGACGGCGTGCCGGGCATCTTCATCACCACCGTTCTGCGCAACGAGTCCGACAAGCCGCAGAAGGTGAACACCAAGTCCGATTTCACCCGCTTCGACTCCACCGGCATGACCCCGGATGGTATTTTTTGGGTGGATGCCATCAATCCGGCCCACAAATGCGGCTATGCGCTCGCAACGCTCAACGTCACCGGCATCGACAAGCTCGCGGACACCATTGAGATGCAGCCCAAGCAGGAAGTCGTCATCTCGCGCTTCTTTGCCGTGGGAACGTCGCCAGCGCAGGCTGTGGGGGAAGTGTTGGCGGTCAAAGGCGGCAAGCTCGGCACCGTGAATGGGCAGATCGCCGACTCAAAGGGCAAAGGCGTCTCCACCGCGACGATCCTCGTGCCCGATGGTCAAAAGACGATTCCTGGTTATCCCGATGCGGATGGCAAGTTCAGCCTCAAACTCCCGCAGGGCTCTGCGGAACTGCAAATCGACGACTTGGGCCGTTCGCAGGTGAAGTATAGCCTCAGGATTGTCGGTGGAACCACGGCCTCACCGAAGGTCACGATGTCCAATGCCGCCGCCATTCAATTCACCATCACCGACGAATCCGGCAAACCCATTCCCTGCAAAGCCCATTTCGCGCCGCTCGATGAAAAGGCACCGAAACTCAATCTCGGGCCGAAATGGCGTGCGCATGGCAGTGTGGACCAATATCACAGCGAGAACGGCCACTTCACGCAGCAGCTCCCGCCGGGCAAATATCGCGTCGTCGTCGTGCGTGGGCCGGAATACGGCCATCTTTCGCAGGAAGTCACGGTTGAGGCCGGAAAGACGGTCGAGTTCAAAGGCACGCTCAAGCGTCTGGTCGATACCAAGGGCTGGATCAGCTCCGACTTCCACAATCACAGCACGCCGAGCGGGGACAACGTCTGCGACACCGATGGCCGCGTGATCAACATCGCCGCCGAGCATCTCGAATTCGCGCCAACGACCGAACACAACCGCCTCTATGACTGGGAACCGACGATCAAGGCCTTGGGACTCGAAAACCACATCAAGACGGTCAAAGGCATGGAACTCACTGGCAGCCGTCAGCACTTCAATGCGTTCCCGTTTGAGCCTGATCCGCTGAAGCAGGATGGCGGTGCTCCGGTTTGGAATGACGACCCGCGTATCACGGCGCTGACGTTGCGCCGCTGGCAGGGCGAGCGTGCGGACCGCTGGATTCAGTTCAACCACCCCGATCTCTCGAACATGTTCGTGGATCGTGACAGCGATGGCATCGCCGATGGTGGCTTCGTTGGTGTGGGCGGCATGATCGACGGCACTGAGTCCG
>CAXNGR010000323.1:0-5477 GCA_964201265.1 Verrucomicrobiaceae bacterium | reverse complement strand
TGCCGCGTTCGACGACGCCACTGTTCTGCAGATCGCTTACGGTTATGAGCAACTCTCGAAGCTGCGTAAGCTGCCGACCCTCACGCCTGCCCTCCCTGGCGAGACCATCACTTTCTAACTGGTTTTTCGTTTCCGTTTTTTATGCGTCCCACCACCCACACGCTACCTCCCCGCACCCCCGCGACCACCCCGCGATCTGCGTCTCCCCCTCCCCCATGCCAATCCAGTTTCCTTTCAGTCGGTACGCCACATTTTTGCGTTGCATTGGCATCTTTGAATTAGGCGAGTGCCCGCGGGTCGGATAGAAGCGTCATGAGCGCAGCGGGTCCAACTTCCAGGTCTGATTTGAGTTTTTTGCTTCTTACAATCGGGATCATACTGATTTCGGGGGCGCTGTCGTTATTCTTAGGCCAGGACTTAAACTTTGACCTGCAAAACTACCATTTCTACAATGGTTTCGCATTTCTCAGCAGCAGGCTAGATACCGATATCGCGCCGGCCGGGCTTCAGACTTATTTCAACCCTTTTGTGGATGTCTTCCACTACCTTGGGATGACATCACTGCCTCCTCGTTTTTTTGGGTTCGTTTTGGGAGCTGTTCACGGGTTAAGTTTTCCGCTCCTGGCTTGCCTGGCTTACCAGGTCTTTCGCCGTTCCATGGGCCGGGCCGAGGCGCGCTTTTCCGCGGTGATTTGCGGCCTGATCGGGCTGATCGGGCCCGATGCAGTGGCGCTTCTAGGTACGACGTTCAAGGATAATTTGCTCGCTATCCCGGTGATTGGTGCGTTATTTCTTTTGGTTAAATCGACCGCCACAGGTGAGTCAGTTTTCGCCGGCCGGTTTCCACTTTCGCGGATGTTTTGGGTGAGCTTGCTTGCGGGCGGGACAGCGGGGCTGAAGCTGACCATGCTCACTTACTGCGTCGGGTTTGCCTGGGTCCTACTGCCGCTAGCGTACTGGGAGTGGAAGCGGGGCGATTGGAGCAGGCCTGCCTTGCTGCTTGGGACTTTCGGATTAGGGAGCCTGGCCGGTTTTTTTTTGACGGACGGCTATTGGGCTTTTCTAATCGCCCGGAAATTCGGTAATCCGATTTTTCCGCTCGCGAACTCGGTGTTTCATTCAAGATATGCCGCGTTTTCGTCCTTTCACGACACACGCTGGCTCGCCGATGGATTCCTAGGTTACCTGAAGCCATTTCTCTATTTTGCCAACGGTAGATCCTTCCATTTTCAGGAAGTCTCGATGCGCGATTTCCGGTGCCTGCTCCTCTTCGTCGGCGGGGTGGCGGTGCTCATGCGCACCGGGTATCGACGGCTGAGAAGAGCCCAAGCTCCTGTGCCCTGGCATCGCGAAGAATTTGTCGTGGTCGGATTTTGGATCGCGGCTTACGCGGTCTGGGCAAAAACTTTTTACTACTATCGCTACTTTGCGGCGCTCGAAGTCCTGGCACCCATTCCACTCTTCATATTTTTGCGGCAATTCGTAGGCGGACGGAAACTGAAGCTTGCCGGCCTTGCGATATTGATCCTGTTGCTGGCGACAACACGTCACGGAAACTGGGGCCGGGGGCGATGGGAGCGAGACTGGTCCGGTACCATGCTTCCCACCACGAGCCTCGCTCCAAACTCCCTGGTGATCCTAGTCTCTCGGCCGATATCCTTTGTCATTCCTTATTTCCCAGCGGATACGCGCTTCGTGCATATTAGCTCGATGGACGAAGCCAATGTCACCGGCGACTATGAGCTCATGATCGTGGCTGCCATCAGTGCGCATAAGGGTCCATTTTTCATATTTGTTGGTGAAGAAAAAGATGCACAGCTCGCCGCAAAGTATGGACTCGTTCCCAATGGAAGATGCACTCCCGTGCCGATTCGAATCCAGACTACCTTTCAGCTTTGCGAACTCATTAGAAGATAAGGCTCACCAATCATGGTTTTTAGTTTAAGCTTTTTCATATTTCTGTTTCTCCCGCGACCTCCCCGCTGTCTGCATCTCCCCCGCCCGCCCCTCATTCCCGCTAACCGCTTCAGACTGAAGCTGGTCGCAGGCCAATCCAGTTTCCTAGCTGTCGTCGTTCGCGCCCGTTCCCCATTTTCCGGTCGCTGGTAAGCATAAAGCACTTAGTTATGTTCACGCCGAAGCAAACGATATCAGTTAGATCCCCATGAATACATTTCCTGCACGTTGCCTGCCATTTTTAACGACCTGTTCCCGCCGAGGGTGCCTCGCCTTCGCCGTCGGCTTGATCCTCGGCGGACCAGCCCGCGGCTCCGAGGAGCTGACGTTTTTTGCCTTTGATGATGTTTCGATCCCGTTCGTTCGAAATCTCGCGCTCGAGATGCGTTCGCCGCAGAAGCATCCGGCGAACCCGGTCGTGCCCCGGGGAGCCGCCGGAACGCCCGATGATTTCGGTGTGCAGTTTTACGGCAGTGTCGTGCAGGAGGGCGGCCGGTTCCGGATGTGGTACGTCGCGATCGACCACGAACTGAAGGAGAACCCCCGTTCGGTGCAGTGCTGGCGCGCCGCCTACGCGGAGAGCACCGACGGCATCACCTGGACGAAGCCCGCGCTCGGGCTCGTGTCCTACCGCGGAAGCACGGCCAACAACCTCGTGGACCTGGGGCCCTCGCCCCTCGCCTTGATCAACCTGAAGGTGCTGGCCGATCCGGATGACCCGGCACCGGACCGGCGCTACAAGATGACGGTGCAAACGTGGTGGGAGGAAAACGGCGCGCGTGGCCGCGGTACGCTGGCAACCCTGGTCAGCGCCGACGGCCTGCGCTGGCGCACGGCCACCGGAGCGGTGCCGATCGGAGGACTTCTGCGGAAGGAGGACTTGCTGCTGCCGGAGCATCACTTCGAGGCGGCGGGCGGACTTTACCAGTGGGAGGGCATGTACTACGCAACAGGACAAAGCAGCCCGCCCAGCGGTCATGGTCCGGGAACCTACCATGGGCGTGAAGTGCTCCTTCATCGTTCCCGGGATTTCATCACGTGGGAACCGACCGCCCGCGTCGCCTTCCTACGCGAAGGCCAGCGCACATCGGGTGCCAAGTACGGCGAAGGTTTGGAAACGCACGAGGGCGTGAGTGTCTGGAATCGTGGCAATGTGCTCCTCGGGCTCTACGGCCTCTGGCACGGCGGGGTCGGCTGGAACCAGCGCACGCTTGATCTCGGATTCCTCGTCAGCAACGACGGGATGACGTTTCGCGAGCCGCAGACGGACTGGCCGATCCTGCCGCGGGGCAAGGACGGGGAATGGGACCAGGGCGGCCTGCTCCAGGGCCAGGGCTTCGCGAATGTGGGAGAGCAGACGTACCTCTGGTATGGCGCGTGGGACCCCCGACCGGGGCTGACCTACCCGCCGCGCGGAGGCGTCGGCCTGGCGGTGCTCCCACGAGATCGATTCGGTGCGCTCCGGGTGCGCAACGGGGCGCAAACCGCCGAGTTGGTGACGACGAAGGTGAAAGCTCGTTCCAGCCAGCCGCACCTCTTCCTGAATGTGGAAGGGCTCGGACCAGAAGCGCGCGTGCGGGTCGAACTCCTCGATGCACGACTGGGTCCCATTGCGGGTCTGTCCGGCGCGGACGCGGCGGTGGTGGACCAAAGCGGATTCCGGACACCCGTGCGATGGAAGAACCCCAAGACGTCACTCCCGCCTGAATACTGTGTGCGAATCACCTTCGATGGCGCCGCTCGGGATTTGATCCGGCTCAGCGCAATCTACGTCGAACCCTAGGTCATTTAGCCCCCAGACCCCGTGACCCCCGCGGTCCGCTCATCGCTACCCGCTCGCGACCTGACCGCCACCGCTGTCGGCGAATGAATTTGGTAAACCCGTCATTCGGAGCGAGTCTGCGCTAACGGAATACTGGTACCCGGGGTGGGGGTCGAACCCACAAGACTTTCGTCGGTAGATTTTGAGTCACGCTATGCGTCAGGCCGTGACCGCGTAATTGGGAGTCAGTGACCGCGCTAACTTGTTCAGACTGACAGGGCTCTAGCCAGTGGATGACGAGCTCTCATCCTCGTGAGCCCGCGGATAAGCACCGCTTAAGAGGGGAAATCAGTGTGGGAACCCGTGGCTGTTTGCGACTTCAGAGCGATAATAGTGGTATGGCTCGAGGCTTCAAAGAACTAACCGGCAACATCACCAAGCTCAACGATCCGCACTTTGTCGCGGAGCGAGGATTGTGGGTGATGATGGTGAAAGAAAATGATCGGTGGATAGCGATCAACAGCCGCGATGAGCAGAAGATCCGTAGCTATCATGCTTTGCTCACGACGCGAAAGACCGCGCACACACTCAACATTTCTGTTCAAGCGACCACGCTCTCGCAGGAACGGGTGAAGATGGCGGAATACGCTTACGGAATTCTTGGTGAGACTCATCCGAAAGAATTAGTCGATGCGGCCCAACTCCACTGCCAGCAGAAATTAAAACGGCAGGCACCCACCGTCATAGCCGCACTTCAATTATTTTACGCGAAACAGGAAAAGCGTCAGCTCTCGGAATTCACGATGCGAGATTATCAGCGTCTGGTGAAACACCTGAGTGCAGAATTCCCCACTCAGCATCTTGGAGAACTTACGGCCGCTGATCTTAACCGGTTCATCGAGCAACCCACTTACCTAGCGGGTAAACGCTCGCGCTACATTTACGTAAAAGCGTTCATCCAATTTTGCGCCGGCAAACACAACCACCACTGCAACGGGGAGCCCTGGCTCTCGCCTCATCTCCTCCAGTGGCAACCGCCCAAGGTAGAAGCCAAAGACATCACCGTCTACACCTACGCAGAAATCGTGGAGTTATTAAAAATTGCTCAACGCTCACACGTGCTTCCGTATTTTATCTTCCGGTTATTCTCACTGATGCGCACCGAAGAGATGAAGCGGTTTATTGCCATTCATCCCACCGTCAATTCTCACCCGCTGATTTCACTCGAAGCTAAACGCATTTCGATCACGAACCAGATATTCAAAAAACGGAGCGACACCAATCATCGTGGTCGTTTCTACAATAATATCCATCCGACCTTCATCGCATGGTTGGAATATTTTCAACTCCACCAACTCTCGCTCAACTGTGGCGAAGATCGCTACCATGCTCTGCGACAATCCGTGAGCACCGATAAACGCAATACCCTGCGCCATACCGCCATCACCTACCACTGCCTCGCCTTTAAGAACCCGCTACAAAGTGCCTACATCGCCG
Source organism: Verrucomicrobiaceae bacterium (assembly GCA_964201265.1). Lineage (GTDB taxonomy): Bacteria > Verrucomicrobiota > Verrucomicrobiia > Verrucomicrobiales > Verrucomicrobiaceae > Prosthecobacter. The sequence continues at coordinate 262 of CAXNGR010000323.1, read as the reverse complement.
GAAACTCAGTGGGCATCATTCAAAATCACTATTTGAATATGAATGTGCCCGAATCTGATGCCTTAAAGCTCTACGAACTCACCCCTCACACCGCCTCTCAATTAGGCATCCTCTAAACCACCGTTCAGACCCTCTGTTTAGATCAATGAGAACATCGGTTTAAACCGTTTTTAAACGACTCTCTCACCGTCTTTGAGTATTCTATCTAACAACGATAAAAACCGCTTAAACACAGAGCAAATAAGGGCTTACCTTACCCTTC
>CAXNGR010000322.1:0-5478 GCA_964201265.1 Verrucomicrobiaceae bacterium | reverse complement strand
GCCCGCCCCGTGACCAGCGCCAGCGACAACGAAGACCGCAGCAACTGCCCGCCGCCGGATTCGCCGGAGATGGAGAGGATGGAGGTGTTTTTCATGAGGGATTCAGACATTGCGGGGTTGGGTGCAGGAGTTTAGTATGAAGACGTTATGAGCGCGATTACCTTTGAGCTTCCGATCACTAGTCTGCCGGATATTCCTCTGCGAGACGGCACGCCGTTTCGCGGCTTTTTCAAAGCCGGAAAGATGCATGTGACCGTGGATGAAAAAACGAACACTGAGCCACTGGCTGCGGGTAAACGCACCCAGGCAGCTTTGGAATACATCGACGCAGTGCGGACGGCCATGTCCATGCCCAGCGATGAGGAAGCCAAGGCCGATCCGCGCTACGACTACCTCTACAAGAAGCATGTCCTTTGCATCCCCTCGGATGAAATCTTCGCCGATCAGTAAATGCGCCTCTTTTTTGACACCAATGTCTTGCTGAACTTCGCCCTCGACGAGCCTGGAGGCGCGGAAAGCAAGCAGTGCGTCATGCTTTGCTCTACTGGAGTCCATGAAGGCTGGATCGCCTGGCATAGCCTCTCGAACATCCACTACGTTATCCGTGGTCGGACCAAGTCGAAAACTCATGCCATGCGCACCATTATCAGCCTGCTGAACTGGGCCGAAGTCGCCGAAACAACGAAGTCCGACGCCAACAGGGCCATCGCTTACGACATGCGTGACTTCGAAGACGCCCTCCAGCTCGTCGCTGCGGAGGCTTGCGGTGCCGACGTACTCATCACCCGCAACACCAAGGACTTCAAAGCCAGCGCTATCCCCGTGATGACCCCAGAGCAGTTTTTGGCGGCGCATCCGCCTCAGTCCTGAGCCAGCGAGACCATACTCACCCACCATGCCTTTTACATCTTCCAGCCTTGAAGAGATATCCCTCGCCGACCGCGAGCGTCTGGCGCGGATGGTTCGTGAGCAGCCGACGGTGACTCGCGAGGCCTGGAACGAGCAGGTGAAGCTCTTTGAGAAGGTTGGGCGCGATACCGAGTCCAGCCTGCCGTTCTGGCGGAGATTCTGGAAATCCCGCGCATGAACCAAGTCGAGCTTCCAGCGGGTTTTGGACAAACCAGAGGCTCGGAGCACGAGGTTTGGTTTGCGAGCGATGGTCGGGTCATCAAAGCCACTCATCCCGGTGAGTTTGGCCGGCTTTTTGGCCCAGATCGGTTTGCGACGTTGGATCAATACCTTGAGCGAATCCGGCTCACGGTGGAGCTTTTTGGCCTCGATTGGCAGATTCATGGTCTTCACGGCTCGGGACGAAATACCCGCGTCGTGACGAGTCAGCCGATCTTCCTCGGCAAACCGGCCACGAGGCAGGAAATCGCGGATTTCATGCTGGAGCGTCGTTTCGTGCTTCATCGGACGAGATTTGGAGATGTGTGGTATCGCAGCGAGGACAACGTGCTGGTTGCCGATGCTGAGCCAAAGAATGTGGTGCATGGCGTGGCGGGTCTTGCGCCGATTGATGTGATCGTATGCAGGCCGAGCGAAGAGTTGCTTCAGCTATCGGCAATCACTTTGCCATCTTCATAGGCTTTTTTGAATAGAAAGGTATTCACTCACGCCTACAGCCACCCCGCTGAGCAACTGGTTGGTGATTTCCATAGCCTCAACTAATACTGTGAGATTGATGTGTCGAACTCCTTCCAGACAGGGCTGCTGCTGTTGATCGAACGGATAGCGGAAAGAAAAACTGCGTTCATCTGCCTCATGAAACCAGCTTACAACTTCACTCGCAAGCGTTGCATCCTCTGGATCAGGCTCATTCGGCCAAACGGCCCTCATAATCTTTTCAACCTCTGTCCAGAGAGGTTTGATTTGGTGATTTCTGCATAGCTCTCGAATTCTACCCTCCTCGCCTAGAAGCCTGCGACCATCCCAAACGATCTGTTTGAACGTAAGCTCTAGTGAATGGCGATACATGAAGCAAATGGGGTGTATCCCCACATCTTTATAGAAGCCGTCTTCTTCAAGATGACTCACGAGCATTTTGGCGGCTTCCATGTACGACCATGCGAGTCTGTGAAAGTTAGGCTGTTGAGTGATGCAGGCGATCACATCACCAGCTACAACTGATGTGATTGAGTTTTTGAATTTGGTTGAGTCCATGAGAGAAAACGTTTTCGAGTTTAATCATCCGCCTCCGCCGCGTCTTTGATGACGAAACGGGCCTTCAGTTTGCAGACTTGCTGGGCGAGGCCGGCGGACTCGACGCTGTGGAGGACTTCTTTGAAGTCTTTGTAGGCGTTCGGGGCTTCGTCGATGGGGTATTGGCGGGCGTTGTAGAGGATGTCGTGGGTTTCGAAGTCGGCGTTGACCTCCTGCTGGTTGAGATTGCGAGCGGCGGCTTTGCGGCCCATGCAGCGACCGGCACCGTGGTTGACGCTGTAGCAGCTCTTCACGGCACCGGGCTTCGCGACCATGACGACGGAGCCATCGCGTGGATTTCCAGGGAGCAGGATGGGGTGGCCGGTGGCGGCGAAGGGCGTGTCTTTGAGCGCGTGGTGGCCGCCGGGGAAGGCACGCGTGGCACCTTTGCGGTGGACCCAGGCGAGCTGGTCGTTCACGACTTCCTGACGCGCGATGTTGTGGCTAATGAAGTACACGAGCTGGCCGGTCGTTCCTGGCAGCACTTCTTGGAAGGCTTCCAGCACGAGCGCATTGATGAGCATGTGGTTCACGGTGGCGAAGTTCGCGCCGAGCGCCATGTCATCGAGATAGGCGTCGGCCTCGGGTGTGCCGAGTGGAGCATAGACGAGCTGTTTGTCCTCGGCAGGAAACGGCAGGCCCCAGGTGCGGAAGAAGCCTTCCAGGGCCTTGAACTGGCGCTGCGCGAGGATGTTCCCGAACCCGCGTGATCCGCAGTGGCTGAGGAAGGCGACGTGATTGTCCCGCAGGCCGAAGACCTCGGCGGTGCGGCGCATTTCGGCGTCGTCGGCGAGCTGGACGACCTCGCACTCGCCGAAGTGGTTTCCGCCACCGTAGGAGCCGAGCTGGGTCATTTTATTTTCAAAGCCGGGGAAGCCGTTGAAGGCACGCATTTTGTCGAGGCGCTCGTGGAGCGTGGAGACGTTTCCATCGTGGCCGAGGTGGGCGCTGTCTTCGCAACGCTGCGCCCACTCGGGCGGGATGCCGAGGGCTTCGCACACGCTGCGGCTCGCGCCTTCGGTGCACACCTGCACACCGAGATCAGCGGAGACGCGGCGGGACTTTTTCGCCTCGCGCTGACCACGGCCCGCACCGGTCGGCGTGCGCTCGATGATGGCGTCGATGAGGCGACGAAGGATGGTTTTGTCGATGATCTCATCGGCGGGGATGTCCATCTGAAGCAGCGACATGGAGCACTTGATGTCCACGCCGACGGGTCCTGGATAAATGTGCGTCGGCGAGACCATCACGCAGCCCACCGGCGCTCCGTAACCGCTGTGCGCATCGGGATTGAGCACAAGATCGGTCACGCCCGGAGCCGAACGCGAGTTCAGCGCCTGCTCGAGGCAGGAAGGATCAAAGCCCGCGCGAATCGCCTCCGTCCCGATGACGGTGATGGGCTTTCCAGCGTTGTTGCGGGCTGGGAGGATGGCTTCGGCTTCGCCGGTGATGTGAAAGGGGGAGTTCATGTATGATTTATGACTTTTGATTTATGATTTGGGAGGGTTAGATTCCTCCCATGACGATCACGGTGAATGAGTTTCAAAGTCTGAGCGCTTCATTGCTGGAGCGCGTGCGTAGCTTGCGTGAGGAAGTTTCGATTATGGATTCAGGTAAGGTGGTGGCGCGGCTGGTGCCGGAGCTCGCTCCTTCGAAAACGAAGCCCTGGCATGCATTGCGTGGCAGTGTGGTCGTTCATGGCGATCTGACGGAGCCGTTGATGACGTCCCAACAAGTGGACTCCGGGTTGGAGTGCGAAGCCGCCAACTTGAAGCCCGGCCATGCTGATTGACACGCACATCTGGATTTGGTGGATGAATGATTCGGCAGACCTGCCGAGGGAAGCTCGTGAGTTTCTCGACCAACTGGATGCCAAGCCTTTCGTGGCCGACATCAGCCTTTGGGAAGTAGGAATGCTGGTGAGCAAACACCGCATCACACTGAAAGTGCCTTTGCTCGAATGGTTGAGCGCCGCCATCCAAGCCGTCACAGTCATTCCCATTTCGCCAAGCATTGCAGCCAAGGTGGCGCTTTTGCCTGAGAGTTTCCACGGCGATCCTGCGGACAGACTCATCGTGGCAACTGCTTTGGAAATGGGGGTGCCGCTGGTGACACGGGACAAAAAGATTCGGGATTCAGGTTTGGTGCAGATCATGGATTTGGCGGGTTGATGTTGCTTTAGCCTTTCGTCACGGCTTTGAGCCGCTCGGAGTCTGTCAGGCCCAGCACCAGCGTGTTTCCGACGCTGGTTCCGACTTCCTGGAGGGTTTGCAGGTAGCGGAGTTGGAGGAGCTCGGGGTTGTCGCGCATGAGCTTGGCGGCGTTGGCGAGGGTGCGGAGGGCGGCGGTTTCAGCGCGGGCTTTTTCTAGGCCAGCCTGGGCTTCCTGGCGCTGCTGGAGGGCAGACATGAAGCTGCGCTTCAGATCGGCAGGCAGCATGACATCGCGGATGTCGATGCGGTCCACTTTGAGGCCGAGAGACTGGGCGCGGTCGGCGATGAGTTCGAGGAGCTTGGTTCCGTGTCCGGCTTTCTGTTGCAGAAAAGCCTCGGCGGCCTCCGCAGCCACGATCTGGCGCAGGGCGAGCTGCACTTCGCTGTAAAGCACGGCGGTGGCGTCCTGAGTGGCGCGATGCATCGTGAGAGCATCCGCGACGCGGAAAGTGGCCACAGCGGAGACCTTCAGCACGACTTGATCAGCAGTCAGGAGTTCCTGCCCCTGCACGAGGAGTATTTGCTCGCGGTTGTCGATGCGCTTTACCTCATGGCCGAAAGCCCAAAGGCGATGCTTTCCCGCCTCAAGGGCGCGGAGGTAGCGGCCATGCTGGAAGAGCAGCGCGGTTTCGTGGTCCTGGATCACAAAGCTGAATCCGGCGGCAGGACGAAAGGTGGAGATGAAGGTGTTCATGATTGTTGGCTGGCTGAAATGTCCTTCCCGGATGGCTGGCGGCCCGCTGGCGGGAGCTGACTAGCCCGCACGCGGCGGACATCACCACGCTGCCAGACAGCTCGCAGAGTCATCAGGCCGTCGTGTCCATCTGCCGGAGCAAACTTTCACCCCGGCCATCCGGGAAGGTTGTTATGAGAGGGGATTCGCACCCCAAGGTTGCCCTTTACTAGAGTTCGCCCTCCTCACCGATGGGCTGCTTCATTGGGCATATCGCTTCAGTCGCAGCATGGAGTCGGAGGACGGGAGGAGGTATTGCTAGCGCCGTGCCAAAACCTGGCACGGAGGGGTCGGATGACGCTGGAAGCCTTGTAAATACAGGGGAAGTAA
>CAXNGR010000321.1:0-5484 GCA_964201265.1 Verrucomicrobiaceae bacterium | reverse complement strand
GACCGCTACGACCAGCTCGACGACATCGTCAGCACCACCGGGCAGGCCTTTCTCGGCCTCACCATCGGCTGCGCCCGCTGTCACGATCACAAATTCGAGCCGCTGGCCACACGCGACTACTACAGCCTCGTCGCCGTCTTCAATCCGCTCGAACGCCCCCGCAAAGGCCGCACCGAGCTGACCGTGCCCGTCGATGGCACGGAGATTTATACTTGGCGCGAACCCTCCGCGAAAGCTCCCGAGACCCATGTGCTCGTGCGCGGCTCGCCCACGCGCTTCGGCGATCTCGTGGAACCTGCGGTGCCCGCCGTCCTCGTCAAACAACAGCCGCAGTTCCCATCGGGCGACAAGACCACCCAACGCCGCCTCGGCCTCGCGCAATGGATCGCGAGCACCAACAACCCGCTCACCGCGCGCGTGATCGTGAACCGCATCTGGCAGCAGCACTTCGGCCAGGGCCTCGTCACCACCGCCAACGACTTCGGCCTCATGGGCGCGGCCCCTTCGCATCCCGAACTGCTCGACTGGCTCGCACACTGGTTCATGCATGATGCGAACTGGTCGATGAAGAAACTGCATCGCCTCATTCTCACCAGCCGCGCATGGCAAAGCAGCAGCGTAGAGCAAAGGGCGAAGAGCGTAGAGTCCAAGCCAGCCAGCGCGACACCCAATGGCAATTCAGGCTCTTTGCCCTCCGCCCTTCGCCCTTCGCTTTACCGCTATCGGCGCTTGGAGGTCGAAGCCATCCGCGACTCGATGCTCGCCGTCAGCGGCCAGCTCAATCCGAAGCGTTTCGGCCCCGCGATGAAGCCCGGCATTCCGAAAGCCGCGCTCGAAGCCAACACCGACAAAGAAAAAGTCTGGCAGGCCTCCGACGAGCACGAAGCCTGCCGACGCAGCATCTACGCCTTCATCAAGCGCGGATTGGTGGTCCCCATGCTCGAAACCCTCGATCTCGCCGACACCGTCAGCAGTTGCCCCCAACGCCAGGTCACCACCGTTGCCCCACAGGCGTTGAGCTTGTTCAATGGCGACTTCGTGAACCAGCAGGCGAAACACTTTGCTGCACGCTTGAAGCGCGAAGCCGGTGATGATTCCGCCAAGCAGATCACGCTCGCGTGGCGGCTTGCATTGTGTCGCGAGCCATCGACTGCCGAACTGGCGCAGATGCGTGCGTTTTTGCACACAGAGTCGCTGGAGCAGGCCTGCCGCGTGATTTTGAACCTGAACGAGTTTGTTTACCCCGAATAGCCATGAACCGCTTCCTCACACGTCGTGAATACTTGATGCGTGCCACCAACGGCTTTGCGGGGTTGGCGTTGGCGGATTTGATGGCGACGGATGCGCTCGCGGCATCGCCGCTGGCGGAGAGGCGGCCGCATTTTGCGGCGAAGGTGAAGCATTGTGTGTTTCTGTTCATGAACGGCGGGCCGTCGCAGGTGGACACGTTTGATCCGAAACCGGCGCTGACGAAGTTTCATGGCAAGCCTTACACGGGCGATGCGAAGGTGGGATCGAACGGACGGGCGGTGGGGCATTTGATGCAGTCGCCGTTTGAGTTCGCGCGGCATGGGCAGAGCGGGCTGCCGATCAGCAGCTTGTTTCCGCACACGGCGCGTCACGCGGATGACTTGTGCGTGATCCGATCGATGCACGCGGACACGGCGGCACATGCTTCGGGCTGTTTGCAGATGAACACGGGCAGCATTTTCATTGGCAAGCCGTGCCTGGGATCGTGGTTGAGCTATGGGCTGGGCACGACGAATCAGAATCTGCCGGGCTTTGTGGTGATGACGGACCCGCGTGGCGGGCCGATCGGCAGTGCATCGAACTGGACGGCGGGTTACATGCCGGCGGCTTATCAGGGCACGTTGTTTCGCAGTGGCGGGTCGCCCTTGCTCGATCTGGCGACGCCGGAGGGCACGAGCGACCGCACGCAGCGGCGCAGTCTGGATTTGCTCAAGTCGCTGAACGAGGAGCATCTCAAGCTGCATCCCGATGAGACGGAACTGATGGCGCGGATCGAATCGTATGAGCTGGCTTATCGCATGCAGACGGAGGCGATGAGCGTGGTCGATGTGGACCGCGAAGATGCGGCGACACGCGAGATGTATGGCCTCAACGACAAGCGCACGGCGGATTTTGGCCGCAAGTGCCTCATCACGCGCAAGCTGATCGAGAAAGGCGTGCGCTTCATCCAGCTCTACTCCGGCGGCGGTCACATTGAGGACACCTGGGACGGTCACAACGACTGCATCACGAATCACACACTGCACGCGGGCGAAACGGACAAGCCCATCGCCGCGTTGATCGCCGATCTTAAACGCACGGGGCTGTGGGATGAGACGCTGCTCGTGTGGGGCGGTGAATTTGGCCGCACGCCGACAAGCGAAGGCGTGGGTAAGCCGGGGCGTGATCACGACTGGCATGGCTTTTCCATGTGGATGGCCGGAGCTGGCGTGAAAGGCGGCCAGGCCATCGGTGCGACGGATGAACTGGGATTCAAGGCCGTGGAGGATCGCGTTCACGTCAGCGATTTACACGCGACGATCCTGCATCTGATGGGCATTGATCACACGCGGCTGAGCTTTCCGCATCAGGGGCTGAATCAGCGGCTCACGGGCGTGGAGGAGCGGCGTGTGGTGACGAAGGCTCTGGCGTGAAGGCATGACTCGTTGCCGAATCTGCAACAAGCAGGGTCCTGAGGTTGTATTCACACGACCATGAATCTGTGGCTCAAACAACGTGAACCGACAGCGACTAGCCCCGAACGGCGGCGGTTGCTGAAGTCGTTGTCGGCGGGCGTGCTGGGGTTCAGTGCGCCGGAGTGGCTGGCGATGCAGGCGCGGGCGAGCAATTCTTCGAAGGCGGCGGTGGTGGGACAGGCGAAGCGGGTGCTCGTGATCTATGAAGAGGGCGGCATCAGCCAGATGGACTCGTTTGATCCGAAGCCGGACGCGCTGCTGGATCATCGGTCACCTTTCAAGCCGATCCCGACGAGTGTGCCGGGCACGCATTTCTCCGAACTGATGCCGCTGACGGCAAAACAGGCGCATCGGCTCGCCGTGGTGCGCAGCATGACCTCCGCGCCGACGGCGGGGCACAGGGAATGCTGCCAGGAGTTCTTCAAAGGCTACCGCAACACGAACCCCTTCGACTTCCCCGACATCGGCTGCGTGGTGACGGAGCTGATGGGCACGGACCGTCCGGAGATGCCAGGCTACATCTTTTGTCCGGGCATCAACATGCCGAATGCGATCACGAGCACGGGTTACCTGCCCGCGAGTCGTGCGCCGTGGAAGCTGGGCACGAAGCAACTCGGTGAGAACCTGAGTGACCCGCAGTGGAAGGTGCGCTCGCTGGAACTGCAAAAAGGCCTGGCGCGTGAGCGGCTGCTGGAGCGGCATCGGCTGCTCGAATCGCTCGATGTCGGCGCGGTGGCGGAATCGACGGCGGGGCAGTTAATGAAAGGAAACACGCAGCACGCGCTCGATTTGCTGACTAGCGACGAAGCGAAGCATGCCTTTGATCTTTCGCGCGAGTCGAACAAAACGCGCGACCGCTACGGACGCGATCATCGAGGCAACTGCTACTTGCTTGGGCGGCGCTTGATAGAGTCCGGCGTGCGTTTTGTCACGGTGACGTGCATCCAGCCGCCGGAGCATGTGAAAAGGGCAGGCATTGGCCAGCCGGGCGGCGTTTTCCTGAACTGGGATCATCACGAAGGCATCTACAACAACGGCCCCTGTGGCGGACCGCAGGGGAACAGCAACCAGGAGCGCTACGGCCTGCCGCATCCGGTGATGATGCCGAGCCTGGATCGCTCTTTCAGCGCGCTGACTGAGGACATGCATGAGCGCGGTCTCCTGGCCGAGACACTCGTGTGTTTCGTCACCGAGATGGGCCGCACGCCGCGCATGAACAAATACGGCGGGCGTGACCACTGGGCGAGGTCGATGTCCATCGCCTTTGCAGGCGCGGGCTGCCCCGGTGGCGCGGTGATCGGCGCGACGGATCGCGAAGGCGGCGACGTCACCGACGCGCTCTACACACCCTACGACTACGCCGAGACGATCTACCGCAAGCTCGGCTTCTCGGAGAACCAGCGGCTCGAAAAGCCTAATGGCGTCGCCATTCCGCTTTCGGATGGCGGCAAGGCGATCCGCGAACTCTTTACCTCATGAGACCGCTCGCACTGCTGCTGTTGTTTGCTTCCAGTTCACTCGCCGAGCCAGACTGGGTGCTGGAAGGCACCGCCCCGTGGCAAGCGCGGGATTCGCAGGCGGAGTGGGTTTTCAAAGATCAGCTTTGGATCGGCGGCGGATGGTTTCAGTCGTATGCGGAGCCTCCGCGCGATGTCTGGGCCTCTGGCGACGGCAAAGACTGGAAGTTGGTCGAAAAGAACGCGCCGTGGCTGCACAGCGATTTGCCAATGAACATCACCTTTGCCGACAAAATGTGGATCATGGGTGGGTGGCATAAAGGCAGGCTGCCAGGACACAGCGCGAGCAATCAGGTGTGGTCATCGGTTGATGGTGTGATGTGGGAGCAAGTCACCGCGAACGCTGGATGGTCTCCACGGCTCGCGGCGGGGCTGGTGGAGCATCGCGGACGCATGTGGATGCTTGGTGGCACGGAGAACTACTACTTTGGCGACGACACGAACCTCAAGAATGACGTGTGGTCATCGGCGGATGGCAAAGCGTGGAAGCAGGAGACGGCGAAGGCCGCGTGGTCGCCGCGTGCTTATCATCAGGCGGTCGTATTGAACGACAAGATCTACATCCTCGGCGGCGGGAACTATGTGCCGAGCTACCACGCAAAGAATGACGTGTGGTCATCGAGCGACGGCGTGAACTGGACCTGCGAGACGGAGAAAGCACCATGGGAGCCACGCCTGTGGTTCAGCGCGGCGGTGTATCGCGGACGCATGTGGGTGCTGGGCGGTTGGTCGAAGGACAAAGACAACTTCGGCGACGTGTGGCACAGCGCGGATGGCAAGAACTGGCAACGGCTTGAAACGAAGACCTGCTGGAAGGCACGGCATGAGCACTCGGTCTTCGTTTTCCAAGACAAGCTGTGGATCGCAGGAGGACACGCACGACCACTGTCGAGCGAAGTATGGTCGCTGAGTCTGCCGAAGGAGTGGAAGCCGTGACGAGGAAAGGCATGTGGGTCCAGCCTCGTATGTTGAGGCCTCATGCTCACCATCAACGGCACAACACGAACCAACTGCTCCGGCGTCTCGCGTCGTGAAATGCTGCAGATTGGTGGCGCGGGTTTGTTCGGAATGACGCTTCCGGGCGTGCTGGCAGCGGAGGAAGCTCAGCAGGCTTTTGCGGGCGGAAAGGCGAAGTCGGTGATCTTTTTGTTCCTGTTCGGTGGTCCGAGCCAGCTCGAGACCTTCGACATGAAGCCGGACGCGAAACGGGAGGTGCGCGGGCCGTTCAAGCCGATCAAGAGTCGCACGCCGGACCTGCTCAT
>CAXNGR010000320.1:0-5485 GCA_964201265.1 Verrucomicrobiaceae bacterium | reverse complement strand
GCGGCGCTTTGGCTGGAGCACATGAAGACAGGCTCCATGCGGATGCTGGCGAAGGCGACATGGCTGCTGCTGAGCGCGAAGGTCACGAACAAGTTTTCACACTCGCTCCGCTTTGGCACGATGGCGTCGTAGCCCACGGCATACGGCGGTGCACCATCGCGCCCACCGGCGATTTTTCCCTCACGGATGACGACGCCGTCCTTCACGATGCGGCGGATTTCATGCACGTCGGTGCCGTAACTGCCGAGACCGACGGATTTCGCCACGGGCTGCCGTCCAAAAGTGTGATGCTCGGTCATCACGAGGTCACTGACCATGCGCCGCGCCTCGCGCACATAGATTTGATGCGGCCAGCCGCCGGTGTCCGCAAACTCGTCCCTGGGCAAACCGAAACGCTGCATGTCCTCGCGCACCTTCTCCGGCACGCGAGGATCGGTCGCGAGGAAGTGCAGCAGGCCGCGATGGTAGTTCTCGTGCTCCTTCGCGATCTTTTCGCGGTCAGTATAACTCGCCTCCGGCCATGCGTGAGATGCACCCGGCAAATTTCCGCCAAAGGTGGCCGTGTTGAAGTCCCACTTGTCGTTCGGCAGCGGATCATACTTCGAGAACCAGCGCAGGTCCATCTCATCGCCGATAGCGAGGCATGCTTCGGTGAATCGCACAACAATCTCGTAGCGCTTTGGATAGTATTCCGACGGCGGCGTGATCGGGATCATGTTGGCCGGATTTGTGGTGAGGCAAAGACGGAAGCAGTAGGCCTGCGCGCCCGGTGCGGGATCGCCCTGCTTGCCGGGATCGCCTTCATTGATGAGCGGCAGCAATCCGCTCTTCGGATCGCCTTTCACCACATACGGATCGAGTGGAAAGTCGCGATCCCACACGCCCTGACCACCCGGCACACGGCCATGCGGCCCCGGTTTGAGATGGTTCGTGCGCGGCAGGTATTTCTCCGTGTAGTGAATGCCGTTGAGCGTCTCGCCATACTTCGCGTTCCCTTCACGCATGAGAGTGTAGCTCACGCCAGCCTTCGCCATCAGATCGCCCTCGTAACTCGTGTCGATGAAGACCTTCGCACGAAACACATCGCCATTCTCCATGACGAGCTCGGTGATGCGCGCGCCGTCCTTCTTCACCGAGGCCAGCCGTGCGCTAAAATGCACTTTCACACCCGCTTCCTTCGCCATGTCGCTGAAGACTTGCTCCGCCTTGTGCGGCTCGATGGCATAGGCACCGCCCGTGGCCGGACCACCGCCGCCATCGCCTCTAAACGCCTTGTCCCAGGCCAGCGTGACACCCACCGTCGCCGCCAACTTCGTAAAATACTCGCGCGCAAGGCCGCCGACCGAGCGCGGATCGCCAATGTCCACCGCGCTCAGTCCACCACTGGTCATGCCGCCAAGATGTCGCCCAGGCTCTGCCATCACGACCGACTTGCCCATCCGTGCGCCCTGCACTGCCGCCGCCACGCCGCCACTGGTGCCGCCATAGACGCAAAGATCGGATTCGATGACCGAGGCCAGACTGGCTGATGAAACAAGGGTGAGCGCGAGGAGGAGTGTCTTCATGGTTGCTTGATGCAGACGAAACAACCCCGCGCTCCTTGCTGGTCAAGATGACTGACCAAAACACATCAACGAACGGGTAAGACGTTAAAAGTCAGATGTCAGAAGTGGTGCTGCCGCAGGCGACACTTCTCACCTTTCACCTCTGACTTCTCACGCTGAGAGGTTTTTCAAAAAGTCTTTTAGCTGACATCAATGTCGTGTGTCTTCGGCGGTGGCTTGGGGGCCTCGTCCTTGCGGCGGAAGAGCTGCCCCACATTGAGGCCGAAGTAGGCCAGGCAGTTGATGAGAAGGCCCGTGGCCGCCGCTTCATCCAGGTTGCCAAAGATCGGGATGTTGTCAGGAATGAACTCCGCGACGCCAAAGCTGATGTTCAGCAGGTACAAGGCCGATAGGATGCCCGAGGCAAGCACCAGAAGATCGCGAATGAATTTCATAGGAGTGTGGGGATGAAGAAAGCCGGGCGTATTCTGCGCAGGCATCCGCCTTGCCGTCAAAACATCCTTCAGATGAAATTGGAACACCAATCGGCTCCTGTTGCGGCGCAACAGGACTACTTTTTCACCCAGCCGTCCTTCAGCGTCACCGTGCGATTGAACACCGGCGCGCCGGGCTTGGATTCGATGGGGTCGGCGTAGAAGTAGGCGACGCGTTCGAACTGCCAGTGGGTGCCGGGGGCGGCGTCTTTGAGGCTGGGTTCGAGTTTGGCATTCTCGATGACTTCCAATGAGGAGGCGTTGAGGAACTGGGTGAAGTCGCCGTCTTCGCCAGCGTCGGCGTCCGGGGTTTCGACGGTGAAGAGCCGATCATACAAGCGCACCGGGGCGTCGATGGCGTGGCGGGCGCTGACCCAGTGGATGATGCCTTTGGGCTTGGTGCGGCCTTCGGGCTTCTTGCCATGGCGGGTGGCGTCGTCGTAAGTGCAGCGGAGTTCGACGATGTTTCCAGCATCATCCTTGATGACCTCCTGGCAGATGATGCAGAAGGCAAACTTGAGGCGCACTTCACCGCCGGGCTTGAGGCGGTGGAACCCTTCGGAGGGGAACTCCATGAAGTCGTCGGACTCAATGTAAAGCTCGCGGCAGAGTGGCACTTGGCGTGTGCCAGCGGCGGGGTCTTCGGGATGGTTGGCGGCTTCAAAGTGCTCGACCTGGTCCTCGGGGTAGTTGGTGAGGACGACTTTGATGGGACGCAGCACGCCGTAGGCGCGGCGGGAGATTTTGTTCAAGTCTTCGCGGATCGCGTGCTCCAGCAGGGCGATCTCGGTGAGGGAGTTGAACTTGGTAAGGCCGATGGTTTTGCAGAAGCTGCGAATGGCGGCGGCGGTGATGCCACGGCGACGCAACCCGCTGATGGTGGGCATGCGCGGATCGTCCCAGCCGTTGACGAGGTCCTCTTTAACGAGGCGGAGCAGCTTACGCTTGCTCATCACGGTGTAAGTGAGGTTCAGGCGAGCGAACTCGCGCTGATATGGCTGTCCGGGCAGGCCATCGACGTTGCTGATGAGCCACTCATACAGCGGGCGGTGGATCTCGAACTCGAGCGTGCAGAGGCTGTGAGTGATGGACTCCAGCGCATCGCTGAGTGGATGCGCGTAGTCATACATCGGGTAGATGCACCAAGCGTCGCCGGTGCGGTGATGATGCGCGTGCAGGATGCGGTAGAGCGCCGGATCACGCATGTGCATGTTCACCGAGGCCATGTCGATTTTCGCGCGAAGCACCTTTTCGCCTTCTTTGAACTCACCCTTCCGCATGCGGCGGAAGAGATCGAGATTTTCCTCAACGCTGCGCTCGGCGTAAACGCTGCGCGTGCCCGGCGTGGTGAGCGTGCCGCGATTGAGGCGCATCTCCTCCTGCGTCTGGTCATCGACGTAGGCGAGGCCTTTGGTGATGAGCTGCTCGGCGAAGCCGTAGAGCTTCTCGAAGTAGTCGCTGGCGTAGAAAAGATGCTCGCCCCAGTCGAAGCCGAGCCATTTCACATCGGCCATGATGCTATCGACGTACTCGACCTCTTCCTTGGTGGGATTCGTGTCGTCAAAGCGCAGGTGGCAACGGGAATTCGGCGCGTGCTCCTGCGCGAGGCCGAAATTGAGGCAGATGCTCTTCGCGTGACCAATGTGGAGGTAGCCGTTCGGCTCCGGCGGGAAACGGGTGACGACCTGGCCGCCGTTGCGACTGGCTGCGAGGTCGGCAGCGATCATTTCACGGATGAAATCGAGAGAGGCGGGAGGTGTGGCGGCGGCTTCGGACATGGAGGGCGGAGTTTGGGCCGAAAGTTTAAAGTTCAAAGTTTAAAGTTCAAAGTTCGCGGCCCGGTGTTCGCAGTTGCACGGGGGCGGAATCCGTTGTTTTTCACGGGAACCATGTCCCATCCCGCCCCAGCCCCCACGCACCTCGATCTCTCAAAACTCGGCGAGCCCGTCTATCGCGGCTCGGTGCAGAATCTCTACGCGTTGCCGGATCATCACGGCTTTGTGGTGTGCGAAACGACGCCCGCAGGCTCGGTCTTCGATGTGGGCAGCATTTTTAACATCGAGGGCAATGATTTGAACCGCGCCATCTTCCGCCACGCGATGTACTCGCGTCTCGGCAAACCTGAGACCTGGCAGCGAGTGAAGGCGGCGATTGAAAAGACACCGATGGATGAGGCATGGCGCAAGGAACTGCTCAGCGGACCGATGGAGCAGATGCTGGAGCGTGGCGCGCACACGCATCACATCGGCATGGTGGATGCGCAGACGGGCGAGATCGTGCGCGATGGCCTGCCGAAGAATCCGAGCTGCTACAATGTCGTGCGTCGCTTTCCGGTGATGCATCCGCCGCAGCGCCATCTGCTCGGCACGCATGTGTTTGATTACGCTCAGTTCCACCAGAGCGCGACGTATGTGGTGCCGCTGGAATACATCGTGCGCTTCGGTGTGACGAGCGGGTCGTCCATTCTAAAGAAGTATCAAAGCCTCAGCGACTCCGCGAAACGTGCGTACGAGCAGGAACTCGGCCTCTCGAAGCCGATGGGCGTGTGGGAGATGCTGGAACGGCCAATTTACGACCTGACGAGCAAGTACGAGCCGGAAGACCGTGCGGTGAGCAAGCAGGAGGCACTCATGATGTCCGGCCTGAGCAGCGAGGACTTCCTGCACACCGTCAAACTGGCCATCCTCGGCGGCTGGGCCGTGCGGGAGTTGCTGGAGAGCGCGGGGCTGTTGCTGTGGGATTTGAAGTGGGAATTCGCGGTGGATCGCGAGGAGCTGCTGTTCGTCGATACCATCGACGCCGACTCCTTCCGTGGCACCACTTTCCTTGATGTGGAAGGCCGCAAGCTGGTGATTCACTACAATAAGCAGGCGATGCGCGACTACTACCGCCTCGTGCATCCCGACTGGTATGCCGGGATCAATGAAGCAAAGGCCCAGGCGCAGAAGATCGGCGTGCCGTTCAAGCAAGTGCTCAAGACCGGCCAGAACGACGGCCAATGGCCGCAGACACCCGTGGTGGACATCGAATTCCTCGATTTGCAGGCCCGAAAGACTGCGCTGATCCGCCAACATGTCGCCTCAGAGCGTGACGCGGCGGCCATCCGGGCCGATTTGCAGGCCACCGGCGAGGCGGAGGTCGAATTCTACCGCCAGCGTGGTTTGCTTGGCGAGCTTCTGAAGGCAAACGCGGTAGGATGAAATCACTTCGTTTTCAGACAGACAAAGTGCTTGCGCCGAGAGCGGAAACGCCTATCAATCCCGCCCCTTCTTCGGGAGGGACGTGATTCCTGAGTAGCTCAGCGGTAGAGCGGGTGGCTGTTAACCACTAGGTCGTAGGTTCGAACCCTACCTCAGGAGCCATCAAATGGCAGAGTAGCTCAGGGGTAGAGCAGAGGACTCATAAGCCTTTGGTCGGGAGTTCAAATCTCCCCTCTGCCACCACCTT
>CAXNGR010000319.1:0-5514 GCA_964201265.1 Verrucomicrobiaceae bacterium | reverse complement strand
TCGGTCAAGGAAACGCGCACCGTGTCGCCAATGCCATCGGCGAGCAGCGAACCGATGCCGATGGCGCTCTTAATGCGGCCATCTTCACCATCACCGGCTTCGGTGACGCCGAGGTGGATCGGATAATTCCAGTCGGAGCCGAGTTGGTTCAAATGAGCGACGAGCAATCGATAGGCCTCGATCATGACCTTCGGATTGCTGGCCTTCATCGAGAAGAGGAAGTTGTGATAACCCTGGGCACGGGCGATGCGGGCGAATTCGAGGGCGCTTTCGACCATCCCGAGCGGCGTGTCGCCGTGACGGTTCATGATGCGGTCGCTGAGGCTGCCGTGGTTGGTGCCGATGCGCATGGCGCGGCCCAGGCGGATGCATTCTTTGACCAGCGGGACGAACTGCTCCTCCATGTAGGCCACCTCGGCAGCGTACTCGTCATCCGTGTATTCTTTGACGGCGAACTTCTTCTTGTCGGCGTAGTTGCCGGGATTCACGCGGACTTTTTCCACCCACTTCACGGCTTCCATTGCGGCGTCAGGCTTGAAATGGATGTCGGCAACGAGCGGGACATCGCAGCCCGCATTGCGCAGACCGTCGCGAATATGCTGGAGGTTTTCGGCGATGACACGCGTCTGCGCCGTCACGCGGACGATCTGACAACCCGCCTCAGCCAGTCCGAGCGCCTCTTTCACACAGGCATCTGCATCACGCGTGTCACTCGTGAGCATGCTCTGCACCACTACCGGTGCTCCGCCGCCGATTTGGACCTTGCCGACCATGACCGGACGCGTTTCACGGCGCTGGTAGTTGTAGAGGTCGGGACAGTAGCGAAGCAGGGGGGAGGTCATGGCGGGGCGCTAGAATGCCAAAGTAGCTTCGATTGGCAATCGAAGCCTCTGGGAAGCCGGATTCTGCCAGACCGAACTCTGACACTGCCGAAGATCAAGGTTGCTGAACCAAGTGAAACATGGCAAAATCAATGATCATGGCAAATATCATAGTTATTGAAGATCACCCGCCCGTTTTGAAGCTGATTTCCACGCTTTGCCGGGCTGAAGGGCATGAGGTGATGGCCTTTGACAACGGACGCGCCGGGCTAGACGCCATTCGGGAGCTGAACCCCGACGTGGCGCTGGTGGACCGCCGTCTTGGCGAAACAGACGGCCTGGATGTCATCCGTGATGCGCGTGAGGCCTCCCCCAAGACCCGCTGCGTGATGGTCTCTGCCTGCTCCGAGACGCGCGACATCGTGACGGCCATCCGCCGCGGTGCCTGCGACTATGTGACGAAGCCCTTTCAGCCCGACGAAATCACCAACGCCGTCAACCGCGCCCTGGAAGACCCCGGCACCGTGCCCGTGCCACGCCAAAAACTGGTGATCATCTGCCCCAAACAGGCGGCCTGAGGCCCGGGTGTGGACTGAAGTTTGACCTTGGAAATTTTCCACCCGTGACGCATTGATACGCATGGAATTATTTCGCCGTCTGCTCTTCGCCACCCTGATGTTCGTGCTCGCCGCGATCCTGTTCTCCTGGTGGCGGAAGGACCAAGAAGGCTATGGCGCGATCAATCTTCTGAAAGGCGAAAAGCCCTCCACTTTCACCCCGCCAGACAAGCCCAAGCTGAACCTCAATGACCTGACTGTGCTGGGTCGGCTGAATGAGGAATTTGCCAAACTTTCCGAGGCCGTGCTGCCCACCGTCGTCAGCATCAACACCAAGACCCTGCGCCAGGGCCAAGTGAAGTGGCATCCGTTCTTCGGCCTCGTCGGTGAAAGAGCACAAGTCATCCCCGGCCTCGGCTCCGGTGCCATCATCAGCAAGGAAGGGCACGTCGTGACGAATTTCCACGTCATTGAGGGCGTGGCGGAGGTGCAGATCATCACCAACGACAACAAAAAATACCTCGCTCGATTCCTCGACGCGAATCCTGCCCGTGACATCGCGCTGCTGAAGATCGAAAGCCATCGCACTGACTTCCCCGCGCTCAAATTCGCCAACTCCGACGAAGTGCGCGTCGGCCAGATCGTTTTCGCGGTGGGCAATCCCTTCGGTTTGAGTGGCACGGTGACGCAGGGCATCATCAGCGCCCGAGATCGTCATCTCAGCGACAGCCAGATGGACTACCTTCAAACCGACACGGTCATCAATCCCGGCAACTCCGGCGGTCCGCTGGTGAACATTCGCGGCGAGATCGTCGGCATCAACGTCGCCATTTATCGCGGGGATGAAAGCGTGCGTGCCTGGCAGGGCGTGGGCCTCGCCGTGCCGGCCAACAGTGTGAAGACCGTGGTGGATGGCCTGAATGAAAAAATGAAGGCAAACGCCGCCAAGACTGCTAGCCCCAGCACCACCGGGCGCGGCTTTCTCGGCCTGGAGGTCAGCGGCGAGCCGGTGGACATCGACCCAGTGTGGGGAACAGCTCGCAGAGGTGCCCTCATCACTGACATCAGTCCTCGATCTCCCGCCGCCGAGGCTGGCCTTAAGCCCGGCGATGTGGTCACCAAATTCCAAGGCATGGCCTTTCGCTCCCCTCGCGACCTGCTGGACATCATCCGCACCCAGCCCCCTGGCAGCGAAGTGAAGCTCGAAGTCATCCGCAACAACAAGATGGGCGACATCATCGCCCGGCTCGGTGAGCGTCCTGATGCTGGACTGTAGCCGTGGCAGCCGACGAGGGGCGCCGCTCTTAACGACGGACATTCGTGAAAAAATTGTCCGTCATGAATCAATCCACCACTGATTTCAGCGTGCGCGACCTCAACCGCCAGTTCGCCAAAGTGCCGGAGGCTTGTGATCGCCTGGGACTAATCCGCAGCCGCAAAGGCACGACCAACGAGTTGCGCCCCGAGCCGCCGCCCACCACTGCGCCGAAGGCCGAATACCCCGACTTCGCCGCCCGCCGCCGTGCTCTCAAGATGCCGATGATGACGAAGGCACAGCGCGATCAGCTCGACAAACTCATCGCGGGCGAATGATGAGCATTTACGCAGACACCAACTTCATCACTAGGCTCTATCTCGAACGCCCGGAGACAGCTCAAGGCTTCGACAAAAAAGCCACCAAGCTGGCCCGGCTCGAAGGCCTCAAAACCCTTCGTTAGGCGGCATTTCGGTGATGTTCATGGGCGAAAAATGCTCCGCTCATCGCTTCAATCATGATGATCGCAGGCGCGATGTGTGCGGAAACGCCCGTTTTTCATTCACGCGGCTTTAAAACCACCTGCGGCTGATTTTTTGATGGGAGAATGTGTAACTCATCCGCTGACATGCGCAGTTCGATGCTGCCATGACTCCAAGTGTCCAGCAGCAGGATGTTTTGCGCTTTTGCATGCTGGATCACCGATTCTGGCAGCATCACCTCCGGCTCGCGCGCATCACTGCCGCAGACGATGACTCGCGGCGCAGCTTTGAGCAGGAATTCTGCACTCACCTCGCGATCCTGCTCGTGCTGGCTGCGGATCAGCAGGTCGCAGCGAATATCAGCGGCGCTCGTGCTGAGGGTTTTTTCCGCGTTCCATCCCGCGTCGCTCATCCATAGCACACGCCACGGGCCAAGGTGAAGCATGATCGCCATCGCACGATCGTCACCACGCGCGTTTTGCACCTGCTGGGACGGGTAAAGCACCCGCGCCTCGGCTTTGAAAAGCGGGTCGTCGGACAAGGCGAGGCGCTCATCCACACGCAGACGACGCAGGATGCTGCCGTCCGTGGCATCCGAGAGTCGGCGCAGTGTGGTGAGCGAGGAATCCTGCGCTCCCGGCTCCTGCGTGCTGCAAAACAGACGCGGCTGGTCAAACTCCGTGATCACCTTTTCAATCCCGCCGACATGATCCGCATCGTTGTGGCTGAGAAACACGCCTGTGACCGCATTGATGCCACTGGAGCGCAAATAGGGCCGCAACACACGGCGGAAGCTCGTTTCATCGCCCACGTCGAACAACCAGTGCCTGTCTCCAAGGCGCAGATGATTCGCCGCCGCGCCATGGGGCAGTTCCAGCACGCGCCACATGGCGGGAGCCTTCGCCATGGCCGAATTCGGCTGAAAATGAAAATTGGCTCCAGGCAAACCGGCAAACCAAGCCGCGCTGGCCACCATCGCCTTCGCCAGAGCCCAGTTTAGGTTGTTGAAGATGATTTGTGCTCCGGAGAGATGCAGCGCTGAAGCGCACAGGCTCAAACAAGTGGCCCCCAGACACAAAAAGGACAGCGGCACGAGCACGCAGTTCGCAATGACCGCCACCGGCGTGACGGATTGAAAATGGCCGAGGATGAACGGCAGACTGCCGAGCCATGCGGCGGTCGAAACACTCAGCGTCGCCACCAACCACCGCCGTGCCTGGCTTGATGTGCGCTGCCGCCAGTTCGCAAGCTGCGGCGGCAGGAATGGATCAAGCTCTGTGAGCGGCAGCAAGCGCTGCACCATTGGTGCCGAGCCGATCACGCTCAACCACAGCACCACAAACGAAAGCTGGAACCCCGGCATGAAAAGCTGATGCGTGTCTGATCCCAGCAGGAGCAGCGCGGCAAGACCCAGGCTGTTTTGCAAAGACGATTCGCGGTCCGCCAGCGGTGCGCCCATAAACACCGCCACCATCAGCGCGGCTCGTGCCGAGGAAGGCCGCCAGCCGGTGATGAAGGCATAAACAAACACGAGTCCCACCGTCAGCCACAGCGAAACACCGCGCCGCAGCCCAAGCTGCCGCATCAGAGCTAGCGCGATCACGCCCAGCAGTCCGACATGCAATCCACTGACGGCGAAAACATGCAGCGTGCCGCTGTTACGGAACGCGTCTTCGATCTCATCATCCGCCTCAGCGGAAACACCCAGCGCCATCGCGCGAATCACCGCCGCCGTTTCAGCATCATCCTCCAGATCCTTCGTGAGCTGCTCGCTGATCCACCGCCTGCAACGTTCCGCCGTCTCCAAGAACATGCACCACAGCGGCTCACCCTTGCCATGGATGCGATGCAACCCCTCGGCATCCAACCGTGCCACTCGCCCATTTCGCAGCGCGTATTCCTGGGCATCAAACGCACCCGGATTCGAAGAGGCTCGCGGCAGGTAAACACGTCCGCTGATTTTGAACACACCTGCACCCGGAAAGCGCACGCCTTTGGGCAGCCGCACCAGCAGTGTCGCCTCCTGCTTGATGACCACACCCGCTGCTGGAATCTCGATCTTCCACGCCTTGCACAGCGCGTGGTCACGCCCATCCGCCGTAGTGTCGAATTCCGGCAGCAGGCTGCCATAAATCGTGGCTTGCAGTGGTTGGTCCGCGCCCAGCAGCACGTTGCGCAGCGGGTGGCTGAACGTTTCATCCATCCGCGTCTCATGGATGAACGCGAACACCAGCGCACAACTCGGCAGCAGCAGCCAAGCGCGCTTCCAGCAGAAGGCGGCGGCGAGCAGCAACGCCGCTGCTCCCATGAGCTCCATCTCACCGCCTTGCAGCCCGCCAAACTCCGCACTGAGAATGCCAGCCGTCGCGGCCAGCGCCAGCACCATCAGCGGATTAGCC